>JACCZR010000032.1 GCA_013695855.1 Thermoleophilaceae bacterium | reverse complement strand
GGCGCCGTGGTGACCGACGCGTCCGAGCAGCCGACCGAGCTCTCGAGCGCCGAAGCACTGCTCGACGGGGTTGGCGACGCGGTAGACGGCTTGATCGAGCGCCACGGCCAGCCCAAGGGCATCGGCGTGGGCCTGCCCTCGCAGATCGACTTCGCCGCCGGTCAGGTGCTCTCCAGCGTGAACATCCCGCTCGAGGGCGTGCCTGTGCACGAGCGCCTCGAGCACCGCTTCGGCGTGCCCGTGGTGGTCGACAACGACGCCAACTGCGCCGCGCTGGCCGAGGCGGCGGTGCAGGAGGTCGACCACCTGGTGATGCTCACCCTGGGCACCGGCGTGGGCGGGGGAGTGGTGATCGAGGGGCGGACCTTTCGTGGGGCCGACGGCCTCGGCGCCGAGCTGGGCCACTTCCCGATCGACGCCGACGGACCGGCCTGCCCGGGCAACTGCCCCGGCCGCGGCTGCCTCGAGGCGCTGTGCAGCGGCACGGCCCTGGAGCGCGACGCCACCGAAGCCGGCAAGGACTTCCCGAAATCCGAGCTCGGCGTGCGCTATGCCGGCGACGGGCGGGTGGCGGGCCGCGAGGCCGTCGAGGCCGCCCAGCGCGGCGACGCGACCGCGCGACGGCTCTTCGACCGCCTGGGCCGCAACCTCGGCGTGGCGATCGCCGGCTTCGTGAACGTCTTCCAGCCTGAGCAGCTGGTGGTGGGCGGCGGGCTCTCCCGCGCGGCGGACCTCTTTCTCGACACCGCGATCGAGGAGGCGGGCGCCCGCGCGCTGCCGCGGCTGTGGGAGCGCACTACGGTGACCCTTGCGCAGGGCGGCGCGTCGGCCGGCGTGATCGGCGCCGGAGTGCTTGCCGCGCAAGAACTCGGGGATACTCCGATGCGAGCAAAAGAGGAGACAAGTGGCAGCCACCGCTGAGCAGGGCACGGACATCCAGAAGCTGGCGATCGACACCATCCGCACGCTGTCGATCGACGCAGTCGAAAAGGCCAACTCGGGCCATCCGGGGGCGCCGATGGCGCTGGCGCCCGTCGCTTACCAGCTCTACACGCAGACCATGAAGCACAACCCGGCGAACCCGCACTGGTTCGACCGCGACCGCTTCGTGCTCTCGGCCGGTCACGCATCGATGCTCCTCTACTCGGTCCTCCACCTGAGCGGCTACGGGATCTCGATGGACGACCTCATGAACTTCCGCCAGCTGCTGTCCCCGACCGCGGGGCACCCGGAGTACGAGGCCGAGGGCACGCCCGGGGTGGAGGTCACCACCGGGCCCCTCGGGCAGGGAATCTCCAACGCGGTGGGCTTCGCGCTTGCCGAGCGCATGCTGGCCGCCCGCTTCAACCGCGACGGCCACGAGATCGTGGACCACTACACGTACACGATCGCCTCCGACGGCGACATGCAGGAGGGCATCCAGCACGAGGCGGCCTCCTTCGCCGGTCATCTGGGGCTGGGCCGGCTCACCGTCTTCTACGACGACAACCACGTCCAGCTCGCCGGCCCCACCTCGATGGGCTTCTCCGAGGATGTCGCCGCCCGCTACGAGGCCTACGGCTGGCACGTCCAGAACCTGGGCGAGGACATCGAGCTCGACAAGCTCGACGGCGCGATCGCGGCCGCCCACGGCGCGGACGATCGTCCCTCCTTGATCATCCTGCGCACCCACATCGGCTACGGCGCACCGAACAAGCAGGACTCCTACGAGGCCCACGGCTCGCCGCTGGGCGATGACGAGGTGCGCCTGGCCAAGGAGACCTACGGCTGGGACCCCGATGCCCACTTCCTGGTGCCCGACGAGGTGCGCGAGCACTTCGCGAGCGTGCGCGAGCGCGGCCAGGCCGCGGAGGACGACTGGAGTGGCCGGCTGGAGAGCTACCGCTCCGAGTACCCCGAGGAAGCCGAGGTGCTCGGACAGGTGATCGACGGCCGCCTGCCGCGCGGCTGGGACGCCGACCTGCCGCGCTTCTCGCCCGATGACGACCCGATCGCCACCCGCAAGGCCTCCGCCCAGGTGATCCAGTGGGCGGCAGGCCAGCTGCCCACGCTGGTCAGCGGCTCGGCCGACCTCGAGCCGTCCACCAACACCGAGATCGAGGACGGCGGCTCGGTGACCCGCGACGACTTCAGCGGTCGCAACGTGCACTACGGCGTTCGCGAGCACGCCATGGGCGCGATCGTCAACGCGATGAACCTGCACGGCCTGAAGGCCTTTGGCTCGACGTTCTTCAACTTCGTCGACTACCAGAAGCCCGCCGTGCGCCTGGCGGCGCTGATGGGCCTGCCGACACCGATCGTCTACACGCACGACTCGATCGGCCTGGGCGAGGACGGGCCCACGCATCAGCCGGTGGAGCAACTGGCCACGCTGCGCGCCACGCCAAACGTGAACGTGGTGCGCCCGGCCGACGCCAACGAGACGGCGCTGGGCTGGCAGTTCGCGCTGCGGCAGACCGATGGCCCGTGCGCGCTGGTGCTCTCGCGCCAGGGCCTGCCCATCCTGAACCCCGACGACATCCCCGCCGACGCCATCGACCGCGGCGCCTACGTGCTGCGCGACACGGCCAAGGCCGAGCCCGAGCTGATCCTCATCGCCACCGGCTCGGAGGTCGGCGTGTGCCTCGAGGCCCACGAGCTGCTCGAGGGCCAGGGCGTGGCCACCCGCGTGGTGAGCATGCCCTGCTGGGACCGCTTCGTCGAGCAGGACGCGCGTTACCGTGACTCGATCCTGCCGCCGAGCGTGCGAGCCCGCATCTCGGTGGAGGCGGCGGCGACGCTGGGATGGGATCGCATCGTGGGCTTCGACGGCGACTCGATCGGGATGAACGGCTTCGGCGCCTCGGGCCCGGCCGGCGAGCTGCTCGAGCACTTCGGCTTCACGGCGGAGAACGTGGCCTCCCGAGGCCGACAGCTGGTCAAGCGACTGAGCGCAGGAAGCGGCTAGTGGCAACCGCGGCACACACCAACGAGCGCCTGGCCGCGCTGCTCGAGGCGGGCACGGCCCCGTGGCTGGACCAGATCCGCCGCTCGCTCATCGAGCAGGGCGAGCTCGAGCGCCTGGTGCGCGAGGACTCGCTGCGCGGCGTGACCTCCAATCCGGCGATCTTCGAGAAGGCCATCCTCGGCTCCGACGACTACGACGAGGACATCGAGCGCCTGGCCGGCGAGGGTCTGGACGCCAACGACATCTACCTGACCCTCGCGGTCAAGGACGTCCAGTTGGCCTGCGACGTCATGCGGCCGGTATGGGAGGAGGCGGGCGGCGCCGACGGCTTCGTCTCGCTCGAGGTCGAGCCCGGCGTGGCCTTCGACACCGACGCCACGCTGCGCCAGGCCCACGACCTGTGGGAGCGGGTCGACCGGCCCAACGTGCTGATCAAGATCCCGGCGACCGAGGAGGGCATGCCGGCGATCGAGGAGGCCATCGCCGCGGGGATCAACGTCAACGTGACGCTGCTGTTCAAGGTGGAGGCCTACGAGAAGGTGGCCGAGCGCTACATCAAGGGCCTGGAGCGCCGCCACGAGGCCGGCGAGTCGCTCGACGTGCATTCGGTCGCGAGCTTCTTCGTCTCGCGGGTGGACTCCGAAGTCGACAAGCGCCTGGAGAAGCTCGGCCGTGAGGACCTCAAGGGCATCGCGGCGCTGGCGAATGCGCGCGACGCCTACATGTCGTTCAAGCGCATCTTCGGCGGCGAGCGCTTCGCCGCCCTGCGCACGGCCGGCGCGCCCGTCCAGCGTCCGCTGTGGGCCTCGACGGGGGTCAAGAACCCGGAGTACTCGGAGACGATGTACGTCGATGGCCTGGTTGCGCCGGACACGGTGAACACCATGCCGATGGCCACGCTGAACGCAGCCGCCGAGAAGTCCGAGATCAGCGGCGCCACCGCCGATCAGGATCCGGCCGAGGACCTCAGGGCCCTCGAGGAAGCCGGCATCGACATGGCCGACGTGACAGACAAGCTGCTCAAGGATGGCGTCGACGCCTTCGTCACGCCGTTCGACAAGCTCATCGCCGGCGTGGAGTCGGTGAAGGAAGCGGTGGTCACCGGGCGCCCTCCGACGATCGACTCGACGCTGCCGGACGAGCTCGAGCCGGCCATCGCGAAGCGCGTCGAGACGGCGGTGTCGGAGAACGTGGCCCGTGGCGTGTGGCGAAAGGACGAGGCGTTGTGGGGCGGCCCCGGTCCCGAGATCGGCAACCGCCTGGGCTGGCTGACCATCTCCGAGCCGATGCTGGAGAGCGCCGGCGACCTGAAGGCGTTCGCGGACGAGATCAAGTCCGAGGGCTACACCGACGCCGCCCTGCTCGGCATGGGCGGGTCCAGCCTCGGGCCCGAGGTCATCCGCCGTTCGTTCGGCGACGCCGGCGGCCTGACCCTTCACGTGCTCGACTCGACCGACCCGGGCGCGGTGCTGGAGCTCGAGAACGCGCTGAAGCTCGAGAAGACGATCTTCATCGTCTCCTCGAAGTCGGGCGGGACCGTGGAGACGCTCTCGCACATGAAGCACTTCTATGAGCGCACCGGCGGGCGCGGCGAGCAGTTCGTGGCAGTCACCGACCCCAGCAGCGGGCTTGTGGACGAGGCCGAGCGCCGCGGCTTTCGCCGGGTGTTCGAGAACGACCCGAACATCGGCGGGCGCTACTCGGTGCTCTCCTACTTCGGGCTCGTGCCGGCGGCGCTCGCCGGCGTGGACGTTCAGGCGCTCCTGGAGTCCTCGCAGGCGGCCGAGGAGAACTGCAACTCCTACGACTCCCCGCGGTCGAACTCGGGCCTGTGGATGGGCATCGCGATGGGCGAGCTGGCCCTCCAGGGCCGCGACAAGCTCACCTTCGTCGTCTCCGAGCCCATCTCGAGCTTGGGCCTGTGGGTCGAGCAGCTTGTCGCGGAGTCGACGGGCAAGGAGGGCAAGGGGATCCTGCCGGTGGCCGACGAGCCGCTGGGCGACCCGGAGTCCTACGGCGACGACCGCGTGTTCGTCTACCTGCGCAACCCAGACGAGCCCGACGAGGAGCTCGACGCGAAGGTCGAGGCCCTGGCCAAGGCCGGCCAGCCGGTGGTCAAGCTGGCCGCTCGGGGCGCCGAAGACCTGGGCCGCATCTTCTTCTTCGCGGAGTTCGCCACCGCGGTGGCGGGCTGGGTGCTGGGCATCAACGCCTTCGACCAGCCCAACGTGCAGGAGGCCAAGGACAAGACCAACGAGGTGCTGAAGGCCAGCGAGCCACCCGAGGTCTCGGACGCCGGCGACGACGAGCTGCGCGCCCTGCTGGGCCGGGCCGCCCCACCGCACTACGTGGCGATCATGGGCTACGTGCAGCCGAGCGCCGAGTTCGACGCTGCCGTCACCGAGCTGCGCGCCGTCGTCCGCGACGCCACCAAGGCCACCACCACGTTCGGCTACGGGCCTCGCTTCCTGCACTCGACGGGCCAGCTGCACAAGGGCGGGCCGCCCAACGGCCTGTTCCTCCAGCTGATCGGTGACGGGGAGGAGGACGTGGAGATCCCCGACGCCGACTTCACCTTCGGCGAGCTGAAGAACGCCCAGGCCACCGGCGACCTGCAGACCCTGCGCGACCACGGCCTGCCGGCCGAGCGGGTGCGCCTGGAAGGCGACCCGGCAAAGGCGCTGCGCTCACTGACGGAGCGGATCCGGGGGCTGCTGGGCTAAGGCTCGGGCGCCGGCGGCGGGTGTCCCGACCGGCGGGCTCACCTTCTCCGGCCTGGCTCGCTGCGCTCGCTCGCTCGCGCTGACACGGCGCAAGCCTGGGAGTTTCCTCATTCGCCCTGGAGTCCCCACGAGATGACGCGCTCGGCCGCCGCCGGTCGTCTCCGACGTGCGCGCCGCGCGCGAGGAGCTCGACGAGCGTGGGGTGGAGGTAAGCGAGGTCCAGGAGTACGACTGGGG
>JACCZR010000008.1 GCA_013695855.1 Thermoleophilaceae bacterium | reverse complement strand
GAGGAGTCGCTGCTGTTCGAGCCGTTCGAGGCAGAAGAGGAGGACGACGACTCGGACTTCTTGGTCTTTGTGTCGCTCGACTTGCTCGTATCGGGCGCGGGCGAGCTGTCCTTGCCCTTCTTGGTCGCGTAATCGGTCGTGTAGAAGCCCGACCCCTTGAAGTGGACTGCTGGAGCCGACAGCATCCTCTGCGCAGAAGCCCCGCACTTCTCGCACGAGGAGAGAGCGTCTTCGCTCATGCGCTGGAAGACCTCGAACTCGTGGCCCTTGTCGCAGCGGTACTCGTAGATGGGCATCGGCACTCCGAGTATAGGAGTGCCAAACGACTCCTTCAGGACGAGGCCGGCGGGCGCGGCTGCTCGAGGTCCTCGAGCAGCGAAACGCCGGCTGCGTGCCACAACAGCCACGCGGCGACGTGGCGCACGGGGCGAAAGGCCGTCCGGACCATCGCGATCACGCTATAGCGTCCCCGGGGTGTCCGAGGCCGTCACGATGGAGAAAATCGTCGCTCTTTGCAAGCGGCGCGGGTTCATCTTCCAGAGCTCTGAGATCTACGGCGGCATGGCCTCGGTCTACGACTACGGCCACTACGGGACGCTCCTGAAGGGCAACGTCAAGGCCGAGTGGTGGCGCTCGGTGCTCCAGGAGCGCGACGACGTGGTGGCCCTCGACGCCGCGATCCTCATGCACCCCCGCACCTGGGAGGCCAGCGGCCACCTGGCCGGCTTCACCGACCCGCTGGTTCAGTGCCTCGGCGACTGCAAGAGGCGCTGGCGTGAGGACCACCTGCGCGAGGCCAGTAATCGGGGGGTCGTCGCCGAAGGCGGCGCGGAGGGGGGCGAAGCCCCGCTGGAGCTTCACTGTCCGCAGTGCGGCGGTGAGCTCACCGAGCCGCGCCAGTTCAACCTCATGTTCGAGACCCACGTGGGACCAGTGGCCGAGGAGGGCTCCACGGTCTACCTACGGCCCGAGACCGCGCAGGGGATCTTCGTCAACTTCAAGAACGTCCTGCAGTTCGCGCGAAAGCGACCCCCGTTCGGCATCGCCCAAGTGGGCAAGGCGTTTCGCAACGAGATCACCACCCAGAGCTTCATCTTCCGCACCTACGAGTTCGAGCAGATGGAGATCGAGTTCTTCGTGCCGCCGGCCGAGGCCGAGATCTGGCACGAGCGCTGGATGGAGGACCGCATGCGTTGGTACACCGACCTCGGCCTGCGGCCCGACCACCTGCAGCTTCGCCCCCACGGCGCCGACGAGCTCTCGCACTACTCGAGCGCCACGTCGGACATCGAGTACCTGTTCCCGATGGGCTGGTCGGAGCTCGAGGGCATCGCCAACCGCGGGGACTTCGACCTCACCCAGCACGCCGAGCACTCCGGCGAGAAGATGGACTACGTCGACCCCGGCACGGGCGAGCGTTACGTCCCCCACGTGATCGAGCCCTCCGCGGGCGCAGATCGCGGCACCCTGGCCTTCATGGTCGACGCCTACGACGAGGAGGAGGTCGAGGGCCGTGAGCGCGTGGTCCTGCGGCTGCACCCCCGCCTCGCCCCGGTCAAGGCCGCAGTGCTGCCGCTGGTCAACAAGGACGGCCAGCCCGAGAAAGCGCGCGCGATCTACGAGGAGCTGCGCAGGCGCATGCCCGCGGAGTTCGACACCGGCGGCTCGATCGGAAAGCGCTATCGCCGCCAGGACGAGATCGGCACCCCCTGGGGCGTGACCGTGGACCACCAGACGATGGAGGACGACACCGTCACGCTGCGCGACCGTGACTCGCTGGAGCAGTCGCGAATCTCTGCCGGCGAGCTGGTGGCCGATCTGGAGCGCCGCCTGCACGAGCCCTGGCGCTCGCCGAAGCTCATCTCCTGAGTCAGGTCAGTGAGGCCAGCTCGGCCGCGATGGCTGGGTCGGCGCCGGCGGCCTTGGGGTCCAGCCAGCGCCAGCGCGCGCCGTCGAGCATCTCCGTCCTTCCGTCGGCCAGGTGATCCTGCACCTGCTCGACGCTGAGCTCGACACCCACCACAGGCGCTGCCTCGAGGGGGTCGCGTACCACGGCGGCCGTGCCGTGTGCTGTGAAGGCCAGCTCGGTGCCCAACAGACAGAGCGCGACTCGCGGGTCCGCTCTCAGGCGCTCGAGCGCCTCGCGCCTTTGGCCCAGGGCAAAGGCCAGGCGGTGGTCGCCCAGGCGCACCGCCGTCGAGACCGGGATCGCGTGCGGTCCGGCGACACAGAGCACGGCGGGCGTGCCCTGGCGCCAGTGGGGCAGCGTCACCCGGCACCGGAGCCTTGAGTCACGGCCCGCGAGCCCTCGAAGCCGGCGCGCGGCAGCACCCGCTCGAGCGGCTTCGGCAGCCACCAGTTCCACCTGCCCATGAGCTCCATGGTGGCGGGTACGAGCACGAGGCGCACCAGCGTGGCGTCGAGCGCGATGGCCACCGCCAGGCCCAGGCCGATCTCCTTTATGGACGGCACGCCCGTGCCGGCGAACACCGCGAACACGGCCACCATGATCAGGACCGCGCTGGAGATGGTGGCCGCGCTGGCCCGCAGGCCCTGGGCCACGGCCAGCTTGTTGTCACCCGTGACGGCGTAACGCTCGCGGATGCGCGAGAGCAGGAACACCTCGTAGTCCATCGAGAGGCCAAAGACGATCGCAAGGAGGAAGGGCGGGGTGATCGTGTTGATGTAGCCCAGCGACTGGAAGCCGAGGAACCGTCGATCCATCCGTACTGGAAGATCGCCACGAGGACGCCGTAGGCCGCCGCCACCGACAGCAGGTTCATCGCCACCGCCGCTTTACGCGGGGCGAAGTGTGAGTGCGTCACGCGCCGCCGCGGTGAGGAGCCGCCTGGCGGTCCGCGCCCCCAGCTCCAGGGCCGGACGGGAGTCCCAATCGGGATCGGAGAGCAGTTGCATGCCCACGCCGTCGCCGAGCGCGAAGATCACCGCGGCCACCGACTCGGCTTCCGCGTCCAGGCTCACAACCCCCTCGCGTTCCTTGACCCGCAGGGCCTCGGCCAGCTGCGTGCGCCAGCGACGGTAGAGCTCGGCCAGCTCCACGCGGATCTCCTCGGAGCGGCGGGAAGCGCTCAGCATCTCGTACACCACCGCGGGCGAGCCGGGGTCGTCCTCGAGGAAGGCCCTCAGCTGCTCCACCAAGGCGCCCACGATCTCCTCGGGCGAGCCTGCCGCATCCAGTTGCGCTTCGAGTGCGGCCACCCGCTCGTCGCAGTCGTGGCGCACGACCTCGACCAGCAGGCGCTCCTTGGAGCCGAAGTAGTAGTGCAGCAGCCCCCGCGAGACGCCGGCTTCGCGAGCCACGTGGTCGAAGGTCGAAGCGGCGGCGCCGCGGGTGGCGACGCTCGAGCGCATCGCCTCGACGATGCCCCGCGCCTTCTCGCCGTCGAGACGGCGCGGGGCTCCTACCGCCGAAGCGGAGCCCGATCGTTGTTCGGGCGAGCCCCGCCGGGCGGTTGTCTGCACTGAGGCCTCCACCTCAGCCCACTCTGGATGGCTGACTGCGGCCCGAGAAAAGCGAAGGGCGCCCTGCGGGGGCGCCCTTCAAGAGCTGGTGCTTGCCAGACGAGACCGGTCAGGAGGCCCCGACGGACTCGCTCGGCGGGCTGCTGGTCTGCGGGGTGGTGGTCGAGGTGTACTCGAACTCCTCCTCGGCCCCGAACAGCGTGTCGAGCACCTTCTTGCGCAGGCCCTCGTTGAGCGCCACGGCTGCCACGCCGCCCACGATGATGATCATCACGAGGCTGCCACCGCGCTTGGCCTTGCGCTTGCGCTTGGTCCCGCGCAGGGTGTCGGCGGCCTCCTTGAACGAGCTCGCCGCCTCCTTGATCTCCTTTCGGGTCTTCTTGTCGTCCATGATCGCCTGCGGACCTTTGCCGTTGCTGATTCGGCTGTAGGCCTTCTTCGAGGAGTCAAAGGCCACACGCAGGTTCTCGCGCAGGTCCTCGTCCTCGATCAGGCGCTGGACGTAGTCGTTGTTGCGGACGGCCTTGCCTGCGGCGAATGCGCCGCCGCCTGCCTTGGCGGCCTTACTACCCGCTTTTGCAGCCTTCTTCTTCGCTGCCATTGCTCTCCTCGGAGTCGCTTGCCGCGCTCTCGGCGCCGGGGCTAACTTATACCCGGGTTAGGCCCGGCGCACACCGGCAGCCACCGGGCGGCGGCCTCTCGAGGCGGGGCGGCGGCGGGCCGCGAGCGACCCGGCGGGCTCGAGTGCCTGTTCGAGGACCTCCTCCACCGAGTCCACGAACACGAACTCGATGTCCTTTTTGAGGTGCTCCGGGAGCTCGTCGAGGTCGACCTCGTTGCGTCGCGGTGCCACCACGCGGGTGAGCTCTGCGCGCTGCGCGGCGAGCGCCTTGTCCTTGAGCCCACCGATGGGCAGGACCTGACCGGTGAGGGTGACCTCGCCGGTCATCGCGGTGTCAGAGCGCACCGGGCGGCCGGTCAGCAGCGAGGCCAGCGCCGTGGCCATCGTGATTCCCGCGCTCGGGCCGTCCTTGGGGATCGCGCCCGCGGGCACGTGCACGTGCAGGTCGTTCTCGCGAAACCACTGGTCGGGGTGCTCGCCCTCCAGGGCGCTCGCATGGCCCTTGATCCACGACAGCGCCGCCGCCGCGGACTCCTTCATCACGTCGCCAAGCTGCCCGGTGATCTGAAGCTTCCCCTCGCCCGGGAAGGCCGCGGCCTCCACGAAGAGGACATCGCCGCCCACCGGCGTCCAGGCCAGGCCGGTCGCGACCCCGGGCTCGTCGGTGCGCCGCCCCACATCCTCCTCGACGCGCCGCTTGCCCAGCAGCTCGCGCACCTGCTTGGGACGGATCGTCCTCTTGGAGCGCCGGCTGCCCTCGGCGTACTCGCGCGCGACCTTCCGGGCCACCGACCCGAGCTCGCGCTCGAGGTTGCGCACTCCCGCCTCGCGGGTGTAGCCGTCGATCACCTCGGCGAGCGCCGGGTCGGTGAACTCGATCTTCGACTTGCTCAGCCCGTTTCGCTCGACCTGGCGTGGCACGAGATAGCGCTTGGCGATCTCGAGCTTCTCCTCCTGGGTGTAGCCCGAGAGCTCGATCACCTCCATGCGGTCGCGCAGCGCAGCGGGGATGGGGTCCAGCTGGTTGGCGGTGGTGATGAAGAAGCAGCTCGACAGGTCAAAGGCCAGGTCGAGGTAGTGATCGCGGAAGCTCGAGTTCTGCTCGGGATCGAGCACCTCGAGCATCGCACTGGAGGGATCGCCGCGGAAGTCGGTCCCCATCTTGTCGATTTCGTCGATCATCAGGACCGGATTGTTGGACTCCGCGTCGCGCAGGGCGCGGATGATCGCCCCGGGCAGAGCGCCGATGTAGGTGCGCCGGTGGCCCCGGATCTCCGACTCGTCGCGCACGCCGCCCACCGACAGGCGCTCGAAGGCCCGGCCCATGGCCGTGGCCACCGACTTGCCGAGCGAGGTCTTGCCCACGCCCGGCGGCCCTACGAAGCAGAGGATCGCCGAGCGGGCGTCCGGCTTGAGCTTTCGCACCGCCAGGGACTCGAGGATGCGGTCCTTGACACGCTCGATGTCGTAGTGGTCGGCATCGAGCACCTCGCGTGCGTGGCCGAGGTCGAGGTTGTCGTCGGTTGACTTCGACCACGGCAGGCCCGCCAGCCACTCGAGGTAGGTGCGAATCACCCCGTGCTCGGCCGACTGCGGCGGCAGCCGCTCGAAGCGCCGCAGCTCGCGCTCGGCCTGCTTGAGCGCGTGCTCGGGCAGCTCGGCGGCGTCGATCTGCTCGCGCAGCTCGCTGGCCTCGGCCGCCTGCTCGTCCGACTCGCCGAGCTCCTCCTGGATCGCCTTGAGCTGCTGGCGCAGGTAGTACTCGCGCTGGCCCTTGTCGATCTCCGACTGCACCTGGGACTGGATCTGGGTGCCGAGTGAGACCACCTCCAGCTCGCGGGCGAGGAACTCCGAGAGCCGGCGCAGGCGGCGCGCGACATCGCGCTCTTCGAGCAGCTCCTGCTTCTCGGCGGTGTCGATGCGAAGCGCCCCGGCGATCATGTGCGCCAGCTCGGCGGGATCCTCGAGGTTGGCCACCGCCACCTGCAGCTCCTCGGGCAGGTAGGGGACCTGCTCGATGATCTGGGAGAAGGTGGTCTGGACGTTGTGGTGCAGGGCCTGCAGCTCGGTGGAGGGCACGATCTCGTCGGGCAGCTCGGTGATCTGCGCCACCAGGTAGGGATCCGAGGAGGTGTACTCGCCCACCTGCACCCTCTGCCCGCCGTTGACCAGGATCCGCAGCGAGCCGTCGGGCACCTTGATCATGCGAGCGACCACGCCCGTGACTCCCACGCCGTAGAGCTGATCGGGCCCCGGCTCCTCCAGCTCGGGCTCGCGCGAGGCGACCATCGTGATCATCCGGTCGCCTGCCAGGACGTCGTTGACCAGCTGAACCGAGCGCTCCTGGCCCACGGCCAGCGGGATGAGCGTGCTCGGAAAGGGCACGCTCTCGCGCAGCGGCAGCACCGGCAGCGCGCCGGGCAGCTCGGTGCCCACCGGCACGTCCTGGAACTCGCCGTTTCCCGAGGGGACCGCGATGCTCACGAGCCGCCCTCCTCGATCGGCACTCGGCGCGCCTGCTGCTCGCGGCGGGCCAGCGGTACCTCCACGCGGAGCATGCCGTCGTCGTAGGCGGCACGGGCCTCGTCGGCCACCACATCGGCCCCGAGCTCGACCACCCGCTTGAACAGGCCCTGCTCGATCTCGAGCTGCTGGTAGAGGCGAGCCCCCTCCTCCACAGTGCGCCTCTCGCCGGCGATCACCAGCTGGCGCCCGCGTATCTCGAGCGTCAGCCGCTCGGGGTCGACGCCCGCGAGGTCGGCACGGACGACGGCCCGCGGCGGATCGTCTCGGTAGAGCACGTCGACCGCCGGCACGAAGCCCCGGCCCCGCAGCCCCGAGCGCTCGAAGACATCTCCGAAGAGCTGGTCGAAGTCCCTGCGCATGCGCTCGAACCCGGCGAAGAGGTCGCGCTCTGAGCTCACCCGGGCGACACTAATGGGGACTCCGCCCCCTTCAAGGGGCGAAACCCCTTCAAGGGGGCCAAGCCCCCCTTACGACCAGCTCCGCCGGCCCATCCCCCGGATACTCGGCGGCACTCCCTCAGGTACTCGCCGGCACATCCCCGATTACACCTCTATGACCGTGCCCTGGCCGGCCACGTCGACTCGGCCCGAGAAGGTTCCGCGCGCCTGGTCCCGCGCCCAGGTGGCGTCGAGCTCGTCGGAGATATGGGTCAGCAGCACCCGTTCGACGCCTGCGGCCTCCCCGTGCTCGCCCGCCTCGGACGGGGTCAGGTGGCCTCGCACGCCCGCGCGCTCCGGGCGGGGCAGAGTCGCCTCTATCACCAGCAGATCGGCGCCCTTGGCGAAATCGCTCAGCGACTCGGTGGGGCTCGTGTCCGCCCCGTAGACCACGCGCCCTGAGCCCTTCTTCGCGCTCAGGCAAATCGCGTAGGTCTCCGTGAAGTGCGCCACGGCGCGGAAGGTGACCACCAAGTCGCCGATCTCCAGCCGGGTCGTGGCCTCGTACTCCCGCATGTCGAACGCGTTCTCGATCAGGTCCTCGTTGCCCCAGGCGCCCACCACGCGCCGGAAGCACTCGGTGGCGCGGGGCGGGACGTGCAGCGCAGGCCTGGCCGGGTGGTTTGTTCCCGGCCACGGGGGCACCGCCACCGGCTGTTGGCGCGGCGCGTAGGTGAGCGCGTACGAGTAGGGGACCAGGTCCAGGAAGTGGTCGGCGTGCAGGTGGGAGATCACCACCGCGTCCACGTCGACATAGTCCACCTGCTCGCGGAGCTTGGCGAAGACCCCGTTGCCACAGTCCACCAGCACCCGGGTGTCCTCCTCTTCGATCAGGTAGCCCGAGCAGGCGCCACCGGCGTCCTGCCAGGAGGGCGACTTGCCCAGCACCGTCAGCCTCATCGTGGCCGACCTTATCCCCCGTGCGAGCCCTCAGGCGCCGGGGGCGGGCGGGAAGGCGTAGGCGGCGTGGGTGCGCTCGGCACGAAAGACGAACGAGAGCTGGCGCTCGGGTGCCAGGCCGCGCTCGGCCGGACGGAAGGTCGGGCAGGGCTTGCCCAGATTCAGCGCGCACAACATCTGCTCGTGGAAGAAGCAGTCCTGGCAGCGGACGGGCTTCTGGCTCTTGGGCTTGGGCACGGCGGCCATGCTGCACCAAGTTCGCCCCCCTTGCCAGCCCTCGAGTCCGGAAAACGGTGACTTTCCCGTTTCCTGCAATATGCAGGTTGTTCGCCCATCCGCCCGGTCTTTGCGGGCTTTCGGCGCTTCCGGCGAGAGCGCCGAGCGCGGCGGCGATTGACGCGAGAGGCACCTAAGGTGCGTACTCCTGACCATGGAACTAGTCGCCGGAGCCACCGGTTACATCGGCGAGCGCCTTATCGAGCGGCTCGCTTCCGAGGATCGGCCCGTGCGGGCGCTCGCCCGCGACCCCTCCCGGGTGACCCCGCTGAGCGGAGTCGAGCCCATCGGGGCCGACCTCGCGAGCGGTGGAGACCTCGGCGAGGCGCTGGAGGGCGTTGCCACCGCCTACTACCTCGTCCATTCCATGGAGGCTGCCGACGACGACGACTTCGCCGAGCGCGACCGCCGCATGGCCCGGCGCTTCGGAGAGGCAGCGCGCAAGGCCGGGGTGGAGCGCATCGTCTACCTCGGCGGCATGGCGCCTGGCGGGCGGGTCTCCACGCACCTCGGCTCGCGGCTCGAGGTGGAGCAGATCCTGTTGGACGCCGTGCCCGACTCGACGGCCCTGCGCGCCTCGGTCGTCATCGGCTCGGGGTCTTCTTCCTTTCGGGTGCTGGTTCGCCTGGTCGAGCGCCTGCCCGTGCTGCTGATCCCCGGCTGGGGCGAAAACCGCACCCAGCCGATCGACGAGCGCGACGTGATCGAGTACCTGGCCCGGACGCCCTCGGTGCCGGCTGCAGCCGGCCGGGCCCTCGACGTGGTCGGGCCGGACGTGCTCAGCTATGGAGAGATGATGGAGCGCATCACGGAACTGATGGGGGTCGGCCGCCCGTCGCTGGCCATCGGCGCGTCGCTGACCCCGCCGGCGAGCGCCGTGGTGGCCGCGGTGACCGGTCAGCCGGTGGAGCTCGTACGTCCCCTGATGGAGAGCCTCGGGTCCGACATCCTGCCCCGTGACCCCGATGAGGCCGCGCGCCTGTTCGACATGCGCCCGCGGAGGTTCGACCGCGCCGTCGAGCACGCGCTCGCGGACTGGGAGGCGGCCGAGCCGCTGGGAGCGCGATGAAGGTCGAGCGCTCCCTTCAGTTTGCCGCGCCGCCCGAGCGCGTTCGTGAAGTGGTCATGGATCCCCGGCAGCTGGAGGATTGGGTGTCGATCCACCAGAGCCTCGAGGACGCCCCCAGCGGGAATCTCCAGAAGGGCTCGGAGCTCACCCAGTGCCTCAAGCTCGC
>JACCZR010000189.1 GCA_013695855.1 Thermoleophilaceae bacterium | reverse complement strand
GCTGAGCGCCGGGCCGGGCTCGAGCGACGCCAACCGGCGAGGGGGCACGGATGGCCCGGCCTCGGCAGCCCGCACCCCCAGTCGCGCGGCGGCTACGGCGGCGCGTCCCTGTGGGCGCGGTTGCTCGAGCGCGTACTCGTAGGTCTCGGCCACCTCGACCGCGATCTGTGGCCAGGCGAAGCGCTCGGCCGACCGGCGAGCGGCGTCGGCCATCTCCCGGCGCCGCTCGGGCCGCGAGGCGAGATTGCGCAGCGCTTCGCCCAGCTCGACCGGATCCCCCGGCGTGACCAGCACGCCGTCGAAGCCGTCGTGCGCCACGTCGCGGTAGCCCGCGATGTCGGAGGTCACGACGGGCGTACCCGAGGCGAACGCCTCGGTGAGCACCATGCCGAAGCTCTCGCCCCCCAGCGACGGGGCGCAGAGGAGGTCGGCCTGGCCCAGCAGGTCCCACTTGCTCTCCTCGCTGACCCGTCCCAGAACCCGCACACCCTCCGCGTCGAGCAGCAGCGGCTCGACCTCCTCGCGCGTAGCCCCGGCCACGGTGAGGCGCGCGTCCACGCCTGCCCCGCGCAGCGCTTCGAAGGCTCGCAGCAGCACCGGCAGGCCCTTGCGCTCCTCGGCGCGGCCCACGAACAGCAGCTCGAGACGCCCGGAGCCGTTGCGCAGGGCCGGTCGAGCTGCGCTCAGGTCGACCCCGTTGGGGATCAGCCGGTAGCGGCCTCCGTAGAAGCGCTCAGCGGTCCAGCGCGCTGCCTCGGAGACGGCGATGCGTGCGGAGAGCTTGCGGTACATGCGCCGGGCGCCCAGGACGTTGGCGGCCAGGCCGCCAAACAGGGCGTTGGTCGAATAGGTGTGGAAGGTGCCCACCACCGGCACCCTGGCGGTCTCGACCGCCTGCCAGGCCACCAGCGGGGCGTTGGGCTCGTGCACGTGGATCAGGTCGTAGCCGCCGTGGCGCAACTCGCGGCTCAGCGCGCCGGCGGCGCCGGGGCCCAGCGCAAGGTTCGACACGGCGCCGTTGAACGGCAGGCCGACGGTCCGTCCCAGGGGCACCAGGTAGTCGGGCAGGGGCAGACGCTCCGGCTCAGCGCCGCGGTGAAGCACACGAGCCCGGCGATCCGGTGGATCGAAGGGAGCCAGCAGGCGCACATCGTGGCCCTGGACGATCAGCTCCTGAGCCAGAGCCTCGATGTGGCGGCCGACGCCACCGGGGTACGTGTACGAATAAGGGGAGACGAGCCCTACGCGCACGAGGCCTCATCCTAGACTGTGGGGGTGCGGCAATTCGTGAAGTTCACCTTCCTCAAGGTGGATCCCGCCTGGCGTCGCCTTCCCGCAGACGAGCGCGCGCAGGGCAAGGCCGAGCTGGCCGCGGCACTGGAGGAGTTCGCCTCCGACCACTTCCTGCGCACCTACTCGCTGGTGGGCACGCGTGGGGACTGCGACCTGATGATCCGCGCGATCGCCCCCTCGCTCGAGCCCATCCACGAGCTGCACGTGCTGCTCAACCAGAGCGGGCTGATGCGCTGGGCGGAGATCTCGCACTCCTTCCTCGCCATGACCAAGGAATCGGTCTACTCGCCCGAGCCCACGCCACTGGAGCCCCGCCCCGGCGCGGACTCCAAGTACCTCATCGTCTACCCCATGTGGAAGAAGCGCGAGTGGTACCTGCTGCCCGCCGAGGAGCGGATGAGGGTGATGCACGGCCACATCGAGGTGGGCAAGCGCCACGGCACCATCGACATCAACACGGCCTACTCCTACGGCCTCGACGACCAGGAGTTCGTGGTCTCCTTCGACGCCGACGAGCCCGGCGAGTTCCTCGACCTCGTCCAGGAGCTGCGCGGCACCGAGTCGAGCGCCTACACGGAGTCCGAGACGCCGATCTTCACCTGCATCACCGCCTCGCCGCAGCGCGCGCTGGATGCGCTGGACGGGGAGAGCGTGCGCGCTCCGGTGTGAGCGCCGCGCCTCCACACCGTAGGACGGACTCGGGTAGAGAGGAAACCGCGCACTTTCCGAGTTAGCAGGCGTAATTCTACGAGTTAGCGGTAAGCTTATTCCGAGATGGTTGCGCGGACTCGACAGCAGAGCCTGATCGGAAGGGGCTTGGCGGGCGTCGTCGTCGAAGCCATGGAAAGCGCGCGGACGGTCGCCCTGCTGGGACCGCGCCAAGCCGGAAAGAGCACGCTCGCACAGGTGCTCGCAGCAGGGCCGCTGCCCGCTGAGTACCTGACGCTCGACGACGAGCCGCTGCGATCTGCCGCGGCCAACGATCCGGACGGATTCGTCGCGGCGCTCGGTCGCCGAACCGTGATCGACGAGGTGCAGCGCGCCCCGGACCTGATGCTGGCGATCAAGTCAAGGCTCGATCGCGATCCCTCGCCGGGACAGTTTCTCCTGACGGGGTCGGCAAACCTGCGCCGGATCCCGGCTGTGGCCGATGCGCTGCCGGGACGCGTCGACTATCTGACACTGTGGCCATTGACTCAGGGTGAGATCGCCGGGCGTCAGGGGGATCTCATCGATCGCCTCTTCGGCGAAAGACCAGTTTCGATCAGCGACGCGCCGGTGGGGCGCCACGAGTACGCGGACACGATCCTGGCCGGCGGATTCCCAGAGGCGCGTGAGCGGGCGGATGGGGCCCGGACGCGGTTCTTCGAGAGCTATGTGGGCTCGATCGTCGACCGCGACATTCGAGATGTCGCGGCGGTGCACGATACGGCGGCCGTGGCAACGCTGCTGCGGCTTGTCGCGGCACGCTCGGGCTCGCTCGCACGCTACGAGGGGTTGGCGCGTGAGGTCGGGGTCGACGGCAAGACGATCAAGGCACACCTCGACGTTCTGGAACGGCTCTTTCTCGTGAGGATCCGGCAGCCATGGCACGTGAACCTCGGAAAGCGCCAGGTCAAGGCGCCCAAGCTCTACGTGTCCGATTGTGGACTGCTCGCGGGGCTGGTCGGCGCAGATGCGCAGCGCGTCCGCGACGACGACGGACTCGCCGGAGCGCTGTTCGAGACGTTCGTGGCGACCGAGCTCGAGCGCCAAGCTTCGTGGTCAGCGCAACCCCTGACGTTTTGGCACTACCGCGACGGAGAGCGTGAGGTCGACACGATCGTCGAGCGGCCGTCGGGCGAGATCGTCGGCGTCGAGGTCAAGGCGAGCGCCACGGTTCGCAGCCGCGACTTCGCCGGCCTCGCTCACCTGCGTGATCGCGTGGGCGCGCGTCTGAGGGCCGGGTTGGTCATTTACGCAGGCCAGCGCACGCTTCCTTTCGGTGACCGGCTCTGGGCGCTTCCCCTAGCGGGCCTGTGGCGATAGCCGCGAACTCGAGCAGCGGCGCTCTCGGCCGTCCTAAACGCTCCGTCCGAAACGCCGTCACTGCGGTTGATTGGTCGCCGTCAGGCATCTGTCTGGCTGGCCAGCCTTTTTTAATTCCTACTTGCGGCCGTGGCCCGCTCTAGTTGCCAAGCAGGCTGCCCGAATCGCCCCCGATCTTGTGGCGCCAGGAACTACACGACCAGCGTCGTTGCGTGTACCCTTCAATCGATGGCGGTCAATTCCCAGCGGCTGAACATCACGCTCGACGGCGAGCACGCGGAGAAGCTCAGCCGGCTCGCAGAGCGCACGCACGTCCAGGAGGGAACGCTCGCTCGCTCGCTCCTGTCGACTGCCATCGACGAAGCCGATCCCAATGCGGCCGAGGTGGTGAGCCTTCTCGACGCAATCCCCGACGCGTTCGATCGCATTCAGGAGGGGATGCGTCAGGCCGAGGCGGGAGAGACCATTCCGCTCGACGCCCTCTAACACGCAGTGGCCACGGTCGAGCTGACCAGGCTCGCCGTGGATGAGCTTGAAACGCTCATTCGCACCCACAGCCTCCCGGCCGACACCAAGCAGCGCGTCCAGGCCTCGCTTCGGCCACTCGAGCGGTTCCCGCGGGTGGGCCCCGAGCTCAGCGGCCGGTATTCGGGGCTGCGATTCCTGCTCGGCCCCTGGCGCTGGCTCCTGTTGGTCTACACGCTCGACGAGGCCAACGATCGAGTCACGGTAGTGAGCGTGCAGGACGCACGCTCTTCGGGAGCGGCAACCGGCACCCGTTAGCCCACCTTCTCCCGCGCGGCCTCCAGCAGCTCCTCGGTGCTCGTCAGCTTCACGCGCGGGCGGCCCGCCGCCTCGCCGGCCTCGCGCTCGGCGCGGTCGATCGCCTCCCAACCCGCATAGGTCACGTGGTCGGGCTTTCGCTCGCCGATCAGGGCCTCGACCGAGTCGGGGTCGGGATCGCTCGGATCCAGCACCCGGCCGGCGGCGGCGTCCTCGAGGATCGCGTTCACCGTCTCCTGGGCGTCGCGCTTGTTGGTGCCGATGATGCCGTTCGGCCCACGCTTGATCCAGCCGACCGCGTACTCGCCGAGCACTGGCACGCCGCCGTCGGTGATCCGCCCGCCCTCGTTGGGGATCACGCCGCCGCGCTCGTCGAAGGGCACGCCCTCCAGCGGCACGCCGCGGTAGCCGATCGAGCGAAAGACCAGCCCGCACCCGATCACGTCGGTGATGTCGGTGGGCTCGGGGCGCACCACGCCGTCGTTGCCGCGGTGCAGCTCGTTGCGCACGATGCGCACCCCCTTGACCCGCTCCTCGCCCAGGATCTCCACGGGGGAGACCAGGAAGCGGAGGTCGATGCGACGGTCGCGGCCGGTGGGCTCGGTGGCCGAGTAGCCCGTGAGGATCTCCACGTTCTTGCGCGCGGTCATGGTGCCCTCGGACTCGAGCGACTCGGCCGAGTGCTCGTCGAGCTCGCAGTCGCGGGGATCCACGAAGACGTCGGCGTCGGTGAGCTCGCGCAGCTCGAGCAGCTCGGGGTTGGTGAAGGCGGCCTGCGCGGGGCCGCGGCGGCCCAGCACCACTACCTCCCTAACCTGCGACTCGCGCAGCACCTCGAGCGCGTGGTCGGCGCAGTCGGTCTTGGCCAGCTCCTCGGGATCGGTAACGAGCATGCGCGTGACGTCCATCGCCACGTTGCCGTTGCCGACGACCACGGCGGTCTTCGCCGAGAGGTCGAACTCGAGGTCGCGGTAGTCGGGGTGGCCGTTGTACCAAGCCACGAGATCGGTGGCCGAGTGTGAGCCGGCGAGATCCTCGCCGGGGATGCCCATCCGGCGGTCGGTCTGGGCGCCCACGGCGTACATCACCGCGTGGTAGCGGTCTGTCAGCTCGTCGTGGGTTACGTCGGTGCCGAAGTCGACGTTGCCGAAGAAGCGAAAGCCGGGCATGGCCGCGGTCTTCTCGTAGACCCGGCTTACGGCCTTGATGTTCGGGTGGTCGGGCGCCACCCCGCCGCGCACCAGGCCCCAGGGCGTGGGAAGGCGGTCGAAGACGTCGACCTGCACCTCGACGTCCTTGGCCTTGAGCAGGTGTCCGGCGGCGTAGAAGCCGGCCGGGCCGGAGCCCACGATGGCCACACGCAGGGGGTTATCGGCGCCTCCGGGGGGCATTGAGCCGAGGCTAGTGGGCCCGTCCGAAGGCTCTTGTGATCGGGACTCTCACAGTCACCTGAGCGCGCTCAGGGAGCGGTTCTCCCTCGTCGCGACGCCAGTCGAGCGCCAGCCGGAGCGCCTCGGTGACGTTGGTCTTCGCCTGCTCGGGGGTGCGTCCCTGGCTGATCGCCTCCGGCACCTCGGCGATCTGCGCGCAGATCCAGCCGTCCTCGCCGGGAGTGAGGATCGCCGTGTAGGTCATCAACGCCTCTTCGTCGGCCGTCTCTGTCACGACCAGCCCTCCCGGTCCCCGAGCAGAACGTTCTCCGCGGCTGCCACGCGCCCGAGGTGGACGATGAGCTTCTCGTCGCGGAAGATCTGGGCTTCCGTCTCGATCACGACGTCGGAGAGCAGCTCGCCTTCGCGCCGCAGGGCGATCCGCCCGCCCTCGTGCGGTGACTGCTTCATGTCGTTCAGAGTGGCACCCCCCTCGCTCCCTCGTGTCAGCAAGCGGGCGAGTGGCAAGGTTCGCCCAGTAGGCGAGGTAGGGGATGATCCCGGGGTGCGCCGCCAGGCCGTCATCGACATGGGCTCGAACTCGTTTCGCCTGGTGGTCTACGGCCACGAGAAAGGCAGTTGGTGGGCCCTCATCGACGAGATCCGCGAGCCGGTGCGGGTGAGCGAGGGCATGGGCCGAGAGAGCGAGCTGAAGCCCGAGCCAATGGACCGCGCGGTGCGCACCGCAGCCGTCTTCGCTGCCTTCTGCGAGGCATCGGGCATCGAGGAGGTGGACGCCGTGGCCACCAGCGCTATCCGCGAGGCGTCCAATCGCGCCGAGCTGCTCGAGGCGATCTCCGAGCAGACCGGCCTAGAGGTGAGGGTCATCTCCGGTGAGGAGGAGGCCCGCTACGGCTGGCTGGCGATGGCGAACTCCACCACCGTGGACGACGGCTACGGGGTGGAGATCGGCGGCGGCAGCGCCCAGCTCGTGCGCATCCGCGGGCGGCAGCTCACCGACGCCTGCTCGCTGCCGCTCGGCTCAGTGCGCCTCAGCGAGGCCTTCCTGCCAGATGAGAAAGCACCGGGCAAGGCGCGCAAGGCGGTTCGCCGCCACGTGGCCAGCCAGCTCGGCGCCGTGGAGTGGTGGCCCACCAAGGGCGGCCGCCTGGTGGGGATCGGCGGCACCATTCGCAATCTCGCCGCAGCGGCGAGCAAACAGCTCGACTCGCCCGACATGGACGTCCAGGGCTTCGTGCTCAGCCGCGAGGCGCTGGAGGAGCTGATCGAGGCGCTGGCCGACAAGCCCGCCTCCAAGCGCGGCTCCATTCCGGGCATCAAGCCCGACCGCGGGGACGTGGTCCTCGGTGGGACGATCGCCCTGGCGACGATGATGGACGAGGGTGGCTTCAAGGCGATCGAGGTCTCCGAAGCGGGACTGCGCGAGGGCATCTTCTTCGAGTGCCTGCTCGAGGACGCCGAGCCGCCGCTGTTCGGCGACGTGCGTCGCGAGTCGGTGATCAACCTCGCCCACCGCTACCGCACCGACGACGTGCACGTGGGCCACGTGGCGAAGCTCTCGCTGGAGCTATTCGACGGGTTGGGCGAGGCCGGGCTGCACAAGCAGGGCAACGTCGAGCGCGAGCTGCTGTGGGCCGCGTGCGAGCTGCACGACATCGGGGTGGCCATCGACTACGACGACCACCATCACCACTCCGCCTACCTGATCCTCAACTCGGGCCTGCCGGGGTACTCGAGCCGCGAGCAGGTGCTGATCGCGCTCGTCGCGCGCTACCACCGCAAGGGCGACCCCGACGCCTCCTCGCTCGGCGACCTGGCCGAGCGCGGCGACAAGGGCCGCGTGCGCCTGCTGAGCGGGATCATCCGGCTGGCCGAGCAACTGGAGCGAAGCCGCGACCAATCGGTGGCCTCGGTGGACGTGAGCGCGCAGAACGGTGCGCTGATCCTGCGACCGAAAGTCAAGTCCGGCGACGCGGGCGTGCCCATCTGGGCCGCCCGGCGCAGCGCCGACCTGCTGGCGGAGGCGGTGGGCCGAAAGGTGGAGATCGACGCCTAGGCCATGCGGGTGGTCAGCGTGCCCAGCTGCGGCGAGCTGATTACCACCTCGTCGCCGGGCTCGAGGTAGCTGCGGGGCTTGCGCAAGCTGCCCACGCCGGCCGGCGTGCCAGTGGCCACCAGGTCGCCGGGCACGAGGGTCATCAGCGACGAGAGGTGCGCGACCAAGGCCGGGATCGAGTGCACCAGGTCCGCCGTGGTGGCCGATTGGCGCAGCTCGCCGTTGCACCGCAGCTCGACGGCGATCTGGTCGGGCGGGCCGGCCTCGTCGGGCGTGACCAGCGCGGGACCGCAGGGGCCGGCCCCGTCGAAGACCTTGCCGGGGATCCACTGCGGCGTGGCGAACTGGCGGTCGCGGGCCGAGAGGTCGTTGAGCAGCGTGTAGCCGGCGATGTGATCGAGGGCGTCATCCTCGGCGACGTCGCGGCACTCCGAGCCGATCACGAACGCCACCTCTGCCTCGTAGTCGACCTTGCCGGTCGGCAGCGTCACGGTCGCGCCGTCCCCGACCAGGGCGTTGGGGAACTTGGCGAAGAAGGTGGGCGTCTGCGGCGGCTCGGCGCCCTGCTCTTCGGCGTGCGACCGGTAGTTGAGCCCGATGCAGACGATCTTGCTCGGGTTGGCCACCGGAGGCAGAAGGGTCACGTCGCCGACGGGCATCCCCGGCCCCTGCGGGTCCCCCTCCCCGTCGTGCACGCGAGCGTCGCGCAGGGCGCCCTCGCGGGGCCCGTCGCCCGCGTCATATCGCACGTACCTCACACCGGGAAACTACCCTCGCGGGCATCCAGCCGGCGGGTCTGACGGCATCGTCCGCCGCCCCCGCGTCCGTACCCTTGGAGGCGATGGCAAAGGACGAGCCGAAGATCCCGACCGGACGGGTGCGCCGGGCCGCCAAGGTCGGGCGGCTCGCCGGTGGCCAGACGGCCCGCCAGTACGCCACGAAGGCGGCAAACCTCACGCGGGGCGAGGAGGCCCGGCGGGCCGCCGCGGAGAAGCGCCAGGTCGAGGCCGCGGAGCAGATCTTCGACGTCTTGGGCCAGATGAAGGGCGCCGCGATGAAGGTGGGCCAGGTCGCCTCTTTCATCGACACGGGCGGTCTGCCGCCCGAGTTCCAGGAGCGCCTGCAGGCAAAGCTCGCCGAGCTGCGCGACGCCGCGCCGCGGGTCTCCTTCAACGAGATGAAGAAGCTGATCGAGTCAGAGCTCGACGCGCCGATCGACAAGGTCTTCTCCGAGTTCGAGGAGGCGGCCGTGGCGGCCGCCTCGATCGGGCAGGTCTACCGCGCGCGGCTGGCTGATGCCGATGAGGGCGAAGGCGGCCGCGAGGTGGCGGTCAAGGTCCAGTACCCCGGCGTCGCCTCGGCCGTCCGGGCGGACCTGCAGAACCTGGGGCTCATCATGCGCGTGGCCAAGCGCATCGCCCCGGGCATGGACGCCAAGGCGATGGCCGCCGAGCTGCGCGAGCGCCTGACCGACGAGCTCGACTACGAGCACGAGGCCCAGAACCAGCGTGCCTTCGCGCGCGCGTGGAAAGGACATCCCTTCATCTATGTCCCCGAGGTGGTGACCTCGCTGTCGACCGAGAAGGTCCTCGTCAGCGAGTGGGTCGACGGCGTGGGCTTCGAGGGGGTCCGCGAGATGGACGACGCCACCCGCGACCGCTTCGGCGAGATCGTCTTCCGCTTCTTCTTCGGGTCGCTTTACCGCCACGGCCACTTCTCGGGGGATCCGCATCCCGGCAACTACCAGCTGATGCCCGACGGCCGGGTGGCCTTCCTCGACTTCGGCATGACCAAGCGCCTGACGCCCGAGCGCGTGGCCGACGAGGTCAAGGCCATCGCGCTCGCCATGGAGGAGGATGCCGCGGGCCTGCGCACCCACATGGCCGCGATGGGGTTCTACGACCCCGAGGACGAAAAGGTCTCGCCCGACGCGGTGCTGGCCCACTTCCAGGACGCCGCGGTCTGGTACCTCGAGGACCGCGAGCTCACGCTCGACCCCAAGACGGCCGGCCAGATCCTCATCGACTTCGGCGACCCACGCTCCGAGCACTGGCAGCTCATTCGCCGGGGCACAGCGCCGCCCGAGTCACTGCTGAGCGCACGCATGCAGGGCCTCACGCTCGGGGTGCTCGGCCAGCTCGAGTGCACGGCCAACTGGCACCGCATCGCGTGCGAGTGGCTGTTCGGGGACCCACCCAGCACTCCCCTCGGCGAGCGAGAGGCCGAGTACTTCGGCCGCGGCCGACGGCCGGCTGCCTGAGCACGTGCCCCGCCGCCCAAGCGCCGGCAGCCGGACCCAGCCTGTAGAGGCGACGCCGGAGGCGATCGCCGTCCTGCGCCGTGACCCGGTGATGGCCGGCCTGCTCAACCGCTTTGGTCCACTGGACGAGGTGCTGCGCCGCCGGGGTCGCCGGCCCACGGAGGCCTACGGCGCGCTGCTGCGGGCGATCGTCGGCCAGCAGCTCTCCACGAAGGCGGCCCGGTCGATCTACGGCCGCCTGGAAGCGATGTTCGGCGACCGTGCGCCCACCCCCGCCGAGCTGCTGGCAGCCGATGAGGAAGAGGTGCGCGGAGTCGGCCTCTCGCGCTCCAAGGTCGCCTACCTGCGCGACCTCGCCGGGCACGCGGAGGATGGCCGCCTCGAGCTCGACTGCCTTGCCGAGCTGCCCGACGACGAGGTGATCGCTCAGCTCACCGCCGTGAAGGGCCTGGGCGAGTGGACGGCCCACATGTTCCTGGTGTTCCACCTGGGGCGCCCCGACGTGCTGCCGGTCGGCGACCTGGGAATCCGCAACGCCGCGGCGCTGGCCTACGGGCTCGACTCACCGCCCAAGCCGGACGAGCTGCGCGAGCTGGCAGAACCCTGGCGCCCACACCGCTCGTTGGCGTCGCTGTACCTCTGGCGCTCGCTGGATTCGACGCCTGACTAGCTCTCGCGCGCGAGCTCGCGGTCGACGGCCTTCAGCACACCGACGCGGGCCTTGTGGGCCTCCTCGTAGCCGCGGACCACGGCCAGCGCTACCGGTGCCTGCGCTGTCACCCGCTTTGCGATCTCCGGCACGCGCATCGCGTCGTAGCCCGGCCACGGCTCGTGCATCTCCACCTGGCGCCCGCCTGTGCCCTCGTGAGCCTCGCCGGCCGCCGCGGAGCGCTCGACGATGGCGTCCATCGCCTGGGCGTTCTCCTCCCGCGGCCCGATCGCGCCCACCACGGGCAGATCGCGCTCCTCGGCCAGCCGGTCGAGCGCCAGCTGCATCTGCTCGGTGACGGCGGCGTAGACCTCCTCCTCGTCGGGCTCGCGGCCGAAGCGCTCTCGGAGGTCCAGGCTGGGCAGCACCTGCACCGTGATCTGAGCCGGCAACGGCACCCGCAGGGGCAGGTCGAGCACCGTCACGCCGAAGGGGGGGCCGAGCTGGACCGGCAGCACCTTGAGGCGAAAGAGGCGGTCGAGGGCGAGCAGCTTGGCCAGCCGCTCCCCCCGGGTCACGAACAGGGCTGTCTCCTGGCCCCCTATCGCCACCACCGGCACGATGGGCACGCCGGCGTCGAGCGCCAGGCGGACGAAGCCGCTCCGACCGCCGAGCTTGACCTGGGCCGACTCGGAGGTGGGGCGGTAGCTGTCGTAGTCGCCGCCCGGGTAGACGAGCAGGGCCGCACCGCTGTCGAGGGCCCGCCTCGCACCTTCGTGCGATGCCGGAACCGTGCCGTACTTGCGCAGAAAACCGTGACCGGGCACCCTGAAGACCAGGTCGTGAGCGAGCTGGTGAAAGGGCCGGTCGGCCCCGAAGTGCTCGTAGAAGGCGTAGGTGAAGGCGAAGGTGTCCGCGATCAGCGTCCCGCCCGAGTGGTTTCCCACGAGCAGCACAGGCCCCTCGGCCGGGATGTGCTCGAGGCCCCTGACCTTCGGACGGAAGTAGACGTCGGCCAAGGCGCTGTACGCCGGCTGGGTGGCCCGGATGAAGTCCGGATCGCGCTCGGCGAGCGGATCGCCGGCGTGCGAGGCGATGAGATCCTCGGCGAGAGCGGTCACCGACGCACGAGCGGCGGCCAGGCCGTGCCGCAGCGCGCCGGAAAAGCTCACAGCGAGCGATTGTCCTGGGGCACCTGAGCCGAGCAGGTCAAGGACGCAGGGAGGCGCCGCCTGCTAAGCAGGCAAGCCGAGCGAGGACGCAGAGATGCGACGGCTCAGGTGCCGCAGGAGGCTTCCTCGTCCGCGATGCGAAACGAGGAGCCGCAGCCGCACGAGGCGACGACATTCGGGTTGTTGACCTCGAAACCGGCGCCCATGAGGCTCTCGGTGTAGTCGACGGTCGAGCCGTCCACGTAGCGCAGGCTCGCCGGATCGACGATCAGGCGGATGCCCTCGAAGTCGAAGACGTGGTCCTCTTCCTTCTTGTTGTCGAGGGCCAGGGCGTACTGAAACCCCGAGCAGCCACCGCCGCGGACGCCGACTCGGAGGCCGACGTCACCTTCGGCGGTCTGGGTGTCCATGAAGGAACGGACCTTCTCAACGGCCATGTCGGTGAGCATTACCACTGAGACATATTGTAGCCGAGCTATCTTTGGTAAAGCAATGCCGTCCCCATCCGAGCTCAAGGAACGAATCGAGACCGCTCTTCCGGGCTCCACCGCGCAGGTGGACGACCTGACGGGCGGCGGCGACCACTTCCGCGCGGAGGTGGTCTCCGATCGCTTTGCGGGCCTCAGCCGCATCGAGCAGCATCGCCTGGTCTACGACGTCTTCGGCGACGACGTGGGCGGCCCCATCCACGCGCTTTCCATCAAGACTTCGACGCCTCCGGGAGGAGCCACATGACAAACGAGGAGATCAAGGACTTCATCGACAACGCCATAGGCGAGAACCGGGTGATGCTCTTCCTGAAGGGCACGCCCCAGCAGCCTGCATGCGGCTTCTCGGCTCGCACGGCCGGAACGCTGAACGCCCTCGACGTCAAGTACGCCGCGCTGGACGTCCTTCCCGACCCCCGCATCCGCGAGGAGCTCACCAGCCTCTCGGGCTGGCCGACCATCCCCCAGCTGTTCGTGGACGGCGAACTGATCGGCGGTGCGGACATCGTGGCCGAGATGTACGAGACAGGCGAGCTGGCCGAGAAGCTCGGCGCCGAGCAGCCGGCCGAGCCCGAAGCCGCCGTGGCCCAGACCACGCCCGAGCGAAAGGCGCCTCCGATGCAGCTGGAGAACCGGCTGGACTGACCACACGGCCGACCTTTGACGGGATTATTCGGTCAAAGGTCAGAAGGGCGATCCGGTAACCGCGTCAACCGCCGCCGCCGCGACGGCGCTGCTCGATCACGCGGCGGCCGCGTTCTCCGGCCGCGCGGGCGCGCTGTTTGTAGCGCTCCTTCTCCTCGGGCGAGAGCGCCTGCCAGCGCTCGTAGGCCGCCAGGACGAGG
>JACCZR010000167.1 GCA_013695855.1 Thermoleophilaceae bacterium | reverse complement strand
GTCAAGCCGGGCACGTGCGGCGAGCACGAGTTCTCGCGCACCAACGCGGAGTTCGAGGCAGACGTGGCCCGCTACAACCGCGAGCGCGAGCGGCGGGGCGGCAAGTCACCCACGAAGTGCTGAGCCCCCATTTGCTGGGGGTGGCGGGTTTTCCGGTAGGCCACAGCCGCTCGCCTGTGATGCACGCTGCGGCCCTGCGCGAGCTGCGCCTTCCGTGGCGCTATCTCAAGCTGCCGCTGCCGCCGGAGCTGTTTGCCGAGGCCGCACGGGCCCTGCCCGCCGCAGGCTATGTGGGCGTGAACGTGACCGTGCCGCACAAGCTGGCCGCGCTCAGGCTGGCCGACCACTCCACCCCCACCGCGAAGGCCATTGGGGCTGCGAACACGCTCACGTTCACCGAGGCAGGCATCGAGGCCGACAACACCGACGCTCCGGGCCTGATCGGCGCGCTGGGGGAGTCTCCGAGCGGTCGCCGGGCGCTCGTGCTCGGCGCCGGGGGCGCGGGCCGCGCGGCCGCCTGGGCGCTGCGGGAGGCAGGCGCGGAGGTGTCGGTGTGGAACCGCACTCCCGAGCGCGGCCGGGACCTGGCTGCCGAGCTCGGGATCGGGTACGCCGAGCGAGCGGCCGGGGTCCCGGACTTGGTGGTCAACGCCACCTCGGTGGGCCTCGATCCCGACATCTCCGAGCAGCGGGTGCTCGAGGCGCTGGGCCTGCGCGTGCGCGAGCCGCCCGCCGCGCTCGTCGACCTGGTCTACGGCGAGCGCGAGACGGCGCTGACGGCGTGGGCCCGTCGTGGCGGCTCCGCGGTGGTGGACGGGCTCGAGGTGCTCGTGCACCAGGGCGCCCTGAGCCTGGAGCGCTGGACGGGCCGCGGCCCACCACTCGCCGCGATGAGAGCGGCAGCAGCGCACGGGGGCCTGGACATTCGCTAAGGCGGCCGGGGAGCGTTGCCGATACACCGAAGCATGGCTGTCCCGCGCCTCGCCGTCCTCCTGATCGCCGGTCTCCTGCTCGTGCCGGTGGCCTTTTTCGCCAGCCGCCAAGGCGCCGGCTCGGGCGGAGAGGACTCCTCTCCGCCCCCGGTCGGCGCCGAGGTCACACCCGCAAAGCCCTCCGCCCCGAAGGCCGATGCCAGGGGCACCTCGCCCGCGGCCAAGAAGCGCCGCGCCGGCGAAGCCTCCGTCCCGGCGGGCGTCCCGAAGGTTCAAGAGAAGCGGCCCGCGGCCGCGCGCCGGAAGGCGCCGGTCGCCGGTTTCCCGGAGGCGATCGCCGCCACCCTCGCCAAGGGCCAGACCGTGGTCCTGTTCCTGACTGACGGCAAGGGCGCGGACGACCGATCGGCGGCCAACGCCGTCCGTGCCCTGAAGGGCCGTGTCCGAAAGACCCGGGTCTTCACCGACCGGCTGCGCAACCTTGCCGACTACCGGCTCATCGTCGCAGGCGCGGGCGTCTCGCAGTCGCCGTCTGTGGTCATCCTCGGGCGAGGGGGCAAGGCGCGGGTGGTCGAGGGGTATGTCGACCCCGAGACCCTCCTCCAGCAAGTGCTCGACGCAAGACGATGAGCAGCGGGACCGCCCGACTTCAAGCCGTGGGTGAGGAAGACCACTTCTTCACGGAGATAGCCGAGGATCGCCAGACCGAAGACCAGGTCCCCGCCGGGCCCGCCATGGGCCTGACCCCCTCGCGAGGCCGCGCAGAGCGCGGCCGTTCGATCGGGGACGTGATGGTCGAGATGGGCTACGCGACCAAGGACCAGATCGAGCAGGCCGTGCAGACGGGCCGCGCCGCGGGCAAGAGGGTGGGGGAGGTCCTGATCGAGCAGGGCATCCTCAACGCCGATCAGCTGGGTCGGGCGCTGGCCGACCGCCACGGCCTCGATCACGTGGATCTGACGATCTTCACGCCGGACCTGAGCGCGGTGAACCTGGTCAACATCCAGGCCGCCAAGCGCTTCAAGGCGGTGCCGATCGGCTTTCGCGACGACGGCGCGCTGATGGTGGCGGTCGCCGACCCCACCAACGTCCTCAACCTCGACGACCTGAAGATCATGACTGGGCGTGAGATCCGCCCCGTGGTGGCATCACCCGAGGACATCGAGGCACTGATCGGGCACATGAACCGCCTCGACGAGGTGGTGAGCGAGGCGGTCGAGGAGGACGAGACCGAGGACGTGCTCGTCACCGAGGTACGCGAGTCGGCAGAAGAGGCCCCGGTCATCAAGCTCGTGTACTCGATCCTGGCCGAGGCAGTGAACACCCATGCTTCCGACGTCCACTTCGAGCCCGGGGGCAAGGACATGCGCGTGCGTTTCCGCGTGGACGGCGTTCTCTCGGCGATCGCGACGATCCCACGCAAGATGATCCCGGGCGTGGTCTCTCGCATCAAGGTGATGTCCGACCTCGACATCGCCGAGCGCCGAGTGCCCCAGGACGGCCGCGTGACGCTGAAGGTGGAGGGTCGTCCGGTGGACATCCGCGTAGTGACCATGCCCTCGGTCAACGGCGAGGGCGTGGTGATGCGCCTGCTCGACAAGTCGGTGGCGTTGATCGGAATCGAGCGGCTCGGCATGCGCGAAGAGGCACGCGAACGATTCGAGCGGGGCTTCAGCCAGGCCTACGGCGCGGTGCTGGTCACCGGTCCGACCGGCTCGGGCAAGACAACCACGCTCTATTCGGCCGTCAATGCCCTGAACTCGGTGGACCGCAACATCATCACGATCGAGGACCCGGTCGAGTACCAGATCCAGGGCGTCAACCAGCTGCAGGTCAGCGCCAAAGCCGGTCTGACGTTCCCCGTGGCCCTGCGCTCGATGCTGCGTGCCGACCCCGACGTGATCATGGTCGGCGAGATCCGCGATGGCGAGACGGCGCGCATCGCCGTGGAGTCGGCCCTCACCGGCCACCTCGTGCTCTCCACGCTGCACACCAACGACGCGCCGTCCTCCATCACCCGCCTCACCGAGATGGGCATCGAGCCTTTCCTCACCGCCTCGGCCATCGACTGCGTGGTGGCACAGCGCCTCGCGCGGATGCTCTGCAAGCACTGCAAGCGCGAGACGGTGCTGAGCGCGGAGGAGCTGAATGCCGCCGGCTTTCAGACCGGCTACGAGCTCGAGGCCTACGAGCCGGTGGGCTGCGCGCGCTGTACCGGCTCGGGCTACAAGAGCCGCGTTGGCCTCTACGAGGTGATGACGATCTCAGACGAGATCCGCCACCTGGCCATCGCGGTGTCCTCTGCCGAGGAGATCCGGGCCGTGGCCACCCAACAGGGCATGCACAGTCTGCGCGACGACGGGCTGGCCAAGGTGGCCGCCGGCGTGACCTCGCTCGGCGAGGTCTCGCGCGTCACCTAGAAGCGCAGCGCAGCCCGACCATTGATCGGGCGTAGCACCGCATTCCCGTTTTTCTCAACCTTTGACCACCCCCCGCCGATACCGAGAGGACCCATGAGCGAGCCCCCATTCGATTTCGCCGACGCCCTGATGGAGGTCGTAGACCGCGGAGGGTCGGACCTCCACCTGACCGCGGGCTCGCCGCCCATGATGCGTGTAAACGGCAAGCTCATGGCGCTGGACTTCCCCAAGCTCTCCCCGCAGGCCACGCGCGAGACCGTCTACTCGATCCTCACCACCGATCAACGCCAGCGCCTTGAGACCGACTGGCAGATCGACTTCGCCTACTCGATCCCCGGCCGGGGGCGGTTCCGAGTGAACGCCTACTTCCAGCGCGCTTCGATCGGCGCCGCGCTGCGGCTGATCCCCACCGACATGCCGAAGCTCGGCTCGCTCGGCCTCCCACCAATGCTCGAGGACTTCACCAAGAAGCCGCGCGGCTTCGTGCTTGTGACCGGCCCGACCGGGTCGGGCAAGTCCACCACGCTCGCGGCGATGCTCGACCTGATCAACGAGCAGCGCCAAGAGCACATCATGACGATCGAGGACCCGATCGAGTTCCTCCACCGCCACAAGAAGTGCATCGTCAACCAGCGCGAGCTGGGAGGTGACGCGAAGTCCTTTGGCCTGGCCCTCAAGGCCGCCCTGCGCCAGGACCCCGACGTGATCCTCGTGGGTGAGATGCGCGACCTCGAGACCATCGCCACTGCGCTGACCGCGGCGGAGACCGGCCACCTCGTCTTCGCCACCCTGCACACTCAGGACACCGCCCAGACCGTCGACCGCGTCGTGGACGTCTTCCCGCCCGAGCAGCAGCACCAGGTTCGCGTGCAGCTCTCGGTGGCGCTCCAGGGCATCGTGACCCAGCAGCTGCTGCCCCGCGCCGACGGCGCGGGGCGCGTGGCGGCCACAGAGATCCTCGTGCCCACCCCCGCGGTGCGGAACCTGATCCGCGAGGGCAAGACCCATCAGATCTACTCGGCTCTGCAGACCGGCGTCAGCCACGGCATGCAGACGATGGACACGGCTCTCGCCGACCTCGTCCGCAGGCAGTTGATCACCCGCGAGCTGGCTGAGTCGCGTTCCTCGGCGCCCGAGGAGCTGCGTCGCCTGATGGGGACCGTGCGGGTCGCGTAGGCGTGTCCACCTTCGCCTTCAAGGCCATCGACCTCGCGGGCGCGCCCAGCAAGGGCGAGGTCGACGCCGAGGACAAGCAGTCGGTCACCGCGCAGCTGCGGGGCCGCGGCCTGATCGTCCTGGACGTCGAGGAGCTCACGCCGGCCAGCGACGTCGACCTCCTCGCTCGCTTTCGCAAGGTCAAGGCTGCCGAGCTCACCGTGGCCTCCCGCCAGCTGGCCACGATGGTGTCCTCGGGCATGTCGGTGCTGCGCGCCCTCTATGTGGTCGAGGAGCAGGCCGACAACGACAAGCTCGCAGGGGCCTGGGCCATGGTCCGCAAGGACGTGGAGGCCGGCCTGTCGCTGTCGCAGTCGCTCGGCAAGCATCCTGACGTCTTCAACGACCTCTACGTGGCCATGGTGGCCGCAGGGGAGACGGGCGGCATCCTCGAGGAGACGCTGCTGCGTATAGCCGACCAGCTCGAAAAGGACGACGCGCTGCGACGCCAGGTCAAGGCCGCGATGGTCTACCCGACGCTGATCATGTCCTTTGCGGGGATCACGCTCCTGGCTCTGGTCGCCTTCCTGGTGCCGGTCTTCGAGAAGATCTTCAAGGACTTCGGCGGGGATCTGCCCCTCATCACGAAGTTCACGGTCGCCATGTCCCACTTCGTGACCGGGCGCTGGTACCTGTTGATCCTGATCGGGGTAGGCGTGGTCTACGCCTTCCGGCGCTGGAAGGCCTCCGAGCGCGGCCAGGTGCAGTGGGACCGCTTCAAGCTCAAGGTGCCGTTCAAGATCGGCGACATCGTGCAGAAGGTGGCGCTGGCTCGATTCTCGCGCACCTTCTCGGGCCTGATCTCCGCCGGTGTGCCCATGCTCGAGGCCATCGACATCACCGGCCGCACATCGGGCAACAAGGTCGTCGAGCAGGCCATGGAGGAGGTGCGCGAGTCCGTGAAGCGCGGCGGCACGCTGCACAAGCCGATGAGCGACGTGCCCGAGGCCTTTCCGACCATGGTGGTCCAGATGGTGGGCGTGGGTGAGGAGACCGGCGCCCTCGAGACGATGCTCACCAAGGTCGCCGACTTCTACGAGGACCAGGTGGCGGCGGCGATGAAGGCGCTCACCTCGATCCTCGAGCCGCTCATGATCATCATCGTGGGTGCGATCGTGGGGTTCATCATCATCGCGATGTACCTGCCGATGTTCAAGGTCTACGACCAGATCAAGTAGCTCGAGCGGCTTGCCGGCGAGCTGGGTGACGCCGCTGCCCGGACCGACCGAGCGCGCCGCGTTCAGCGCCTGACGATCACCGTTCCGATCCGCCGCGGCTCGTCACTGTCCGCCGCCGTGAAGAGGACGGGATAGCGGGCCGGCCGGCCGATCAGGAGCGGAAAGCTCGCCGGGGTCGACGGCTCGGCGGGCGAGGTGAGCGCAGGGTCCTGCAGCTCGACCTGACCGGGCTCGGGAACCGAGACCGTGAGGGTCGCGGCGTTGCCGGCGGCCAGCCGCAACGACCGTGGCCGTCCGCGAGCCGAGAGCTCGAGGCGCACAGGCGGCCGAACCTCGGCCTCGGGCAGCGGCGCCGCGATGGGCGCGCGGTTCGCCCCGGTGCGCCTGGGTGCCTGGGAGATGGCGGCGGCCAGAGCGGCAAAGCCGAGCACGATCGCGAAGAGCAGCAACGCACGGCGCACGTGCACGAAGCCGACTCTAGACAGATGGACGAGCACGACTTACGTGCAATTCCTAAAGGAACCATGAGCACAGGTCGATCTAGTGACAAGCCAGGGCCACGGTGTCAAAGGCAAACCCACCGCGAGGTGGGGACGCAAAGTCCACGGGACTCTCCTGAGAGTCGGCCGGACCACCACCAGGACCTTCATTCGGGCGGCTTGCCGCGGCGGCTGGCGAACAGTCAAACACCAGTCACCTCACAAGGAGGATTTCAAATGCTGCGCAAGCTCCGCAAGCGCATGGAGAGCGAGAGGGGATTCACCCTCATCGAGCTCCTGGTCGTAATTCTGATCATCGGCATCCTTGCCGCGATCGCCCTCCCCGCCTTCCTCGGCCAGCGCGCCAAGGGCCAGGACGGAGAGGCCAAGTCCAACGCCAGGAACATGGTCTCCCAGGTCGAGTCCTGCTACAGCCAGAAGCAGGCCTACGACGACTGCGACACCGCAACTGACCTCGGCACCACCGGCCTGACGATCGGTACGGGGGACGGCGCAGTATCGGTCACGGGTACCGGCCAGGGCTACTCGATCATCGGCCAGTCGAGGTCGGGCAACGACTTCACGATCGCGAAGGATGCTACGAGCGGCGCGACCTCGCGCAGCTGCACCAGCACGGGCGCCGGCAACGGCGGCTGTAACGGCGGCAACTGGTAGTCGCAACCACTCCCAGTCGTCTGCGGGGCGGGCCTTCGGGCCCGCCCCGTCGTCGTTCGGGCGCCGCAGAGAACCGGCCAGCCGCCATCTGCGCCCGTCAAGTCCCAGGCCGCCCGCGTCGATAGTAGATCGAGATGCAGTACTCCCTCGTCACCGACCAGCGCGGCTTCACCCTCGTCGAGCTGCTGGTGACCATGGTCATCGTGCTTGGCGGCATGGCCGCCACCGCGGCCCTGGTCGTGGGCGCGAACGCCACCACCAGCGGAACGCAGGCCCGCGAGGCCGCCACCAGCCTGGCCCGCGAGGCGGTCGAGGGCTCGCGGGCGGTGTCCTATCCGCGGCTCGCCCAGAACACCGTGGTCTCCGAGCTGCAGGCTCAGAACGGGCTCGACGACTCGCGCCCCGCCGACTCGGGCTGGCAGGTCGAGCGGCGCAACACCGTCTTCACGGTCACCGTCACGACCTGCTCGGTGGACGATCCGCGCGACGGCATCGGGGAGCACGCCGCGAGCGCCTACTGCTCCGATCCCGCGCAGACCTCGCCCGCCGACGCCGCGCCCGACGACTACAAGCGCGTGGTGAGCACGGTCAGCTGGAAGCCCCAAGGACGCCCCGAGCGCACCGTTCGCCAGACGGCCACGATCACCAATCCCGGCAGCAGCTCGGGCCCGAGGATCGTCACCCTCACCAAGGATCCGAGCGCGGACCCGATCAGCGGCGACAGCACCGGCCAGGTGTCCTTCGAGGCGACCACCTCGGTGAAGGCCGAGGCCGTCAAGTGGTCGTTGGACGGCGTGGTCGAGCACACCGACGCTCCAAGCTCTACCTCCTCGAGCTACGACTGGACCATCAACAACGGGAGCACGTACGTCGTGGACGGCACCTACGTCGCGAGCGTCACTGCCTACGACGCGCAGGGCCAGCCGGGCACCTCGCGCTCGATCACCGTGAAGCTCGACCGAGGCCGCCCCGTGGCGGTCGACGGCCTCACCGGAGGCTGGAACGCGCTGCGGAGCATCGTGGAGCTCGAGTGGCAGGGCAACCCCGAGTCCGACGTCGTGAAGTTCCGCGTCTACCGCAAGCCCCCCACCGGCTCGCCGGTGCTGATCTGCGAGAACGTGCCGACCAAGCTCGAGTGCATCGATCCCAGTCCGCCGGCCGGGGAGACGATCGACTACTACGTGGTGGCGCTCGACCAGGAGGTGCCCTCCGGCGCCCTGCGCGAGGGGGCGCCCTCGCCGCTGAAGACCGTCACGCGGACCATCAACCAGCCCCAGCCGCCGGGGGAGCTGTCGGTGACGCCGACCCCCGAGGGGCCGCGGCTCGCGTGGACCGCGGCACCCGACCCGCTCGTGCCCTATGCGGGCGACGAGAGGCTCTTCTACCGCATCTACCGCGACGGCCAGCTCGTGGGCGACCGGACCGCCCGTACCGGCGAGGCGCTCGAGCTCACGTTCACTGACACCGACGCCGGTGGCGGCGGTCACTCGTATTGGGTGAGCACCGTGGACGCCCGCTACTCGGAGTCGACACTCCTGGGGCCGGTGGTCCCGTGAGGGCCCGCCTTCGCGACCAGGCCGGCATGACGATCGTCGAGCTGCTGATGGTGCTCACGCTCAGCACCATGGTGCTGGGGGCCACGCTGTCGATCTTCACGCAGTTCGAGCGCGACAACCGCACCAACCAGCTCCAGAACGAGGCCCAGGACCAGGCGCGGCGCGGGGTCACCACCCTGGCACGCGAGCTGCGCAACCTAGCGAGCCCGTCCACCGACGTGCCCCGCGCGGTCGACCAGGCGCAGCCCTACGACCTCGTCTTCAAGACGGTGGAATCCGTCAAGCCGGCCGGCACCCAGAACGAGCGCAACATCAAGCGCGTGCGCTACTGCCTCGGCGCCTCGAGCGGGGGCAAGGCCACGCTGTGGACCCAGGCACAGACCTGGACCGCCTCGACCAGCCCCGCCGCACCCTCTACGGCCGCCTGCCCCGACGGGGCCTGGCCCAACCTGCCGGGCCAGTCGGTCAACAGCCGCGCCGTGGCGGAGGACGTGGTCAGCAGAGACAAGCAGGCGCCGATCTTCTTCTACAACTCCGCGCAGGTCGAGAGCATCACGTCGATAAGGAACGAGCTGCTCCTCGACGTGAACCCCGGCAAGGCCCCGCTCGAGAGCAAGCTGGCATCGGGCGTCTTCCTTCGCAACCAAAACCGCGCCCCCAGTCCCTCCTTCACCGCACAGGACACGGGCACGGGGCACAGGGTGCTGCTCAACGGCTCCGCCTCCGAGGACCCGGAGGGCAACGCGCTCACGCAGTACATCTGGTCGGCGGCCGGCGTGGGGGAGATCGGCCGCGGCGTGGTCCTCTACTGGACGGCCCCGGGGTCCACCTTTCCCCGGACCTACGACATCACGCTGAAGGTGATCGACGCCGGCGACCGCGCGGGAGAGGCGACCCAGGCGGGGGTGCCGGTCTCGTGATCGCGCGCCTGCGCAGCGAGGCGGGAGCGTCGATCGTGACCGCGGTCATGCTCCTGACGATCATGATGGGGACCGCCCTGGCCTCCTACTCCTACGTCGACACCCAGCAAAGGGAGTCGAGCCAGGAGCGGGTCGGGGAGTCGTCGTTCAACCTGGGCGAGGGCTCCTTGAACACGCAGGCCTTCATCCTCTCCCGCAACTGGCCGGGAACGGCTTCACGGACCTACCCGACCTGCTCGAACAGCTCGGCGAGCACCGACTACTGCCCGCAGCCGGCCCAGCTCGCGGCCGGCTACGACAGCGCCGACTACGGAAACGGGAGCGAGCGCCGCTGGCAGACCACCGTGCGCGACGACGCCGGCACACCGCCGAGCGCGTTCTACGACGCCGCCGCGGTGACCGCCCGCCCGGCGTGGGACGCCAACGGCAACGACCGGGTCTGGGTGCGCGCCAAGGCGCAGGTTAGGGGGCGATGGCGGACGCTCATCTCCCTTGTCCAGATCGAGAAGGTCCCGGAGAGCTTTCCCAAGCGCACCGTGATCGCGGGGCGCTTCAAGACCACCAACACAGGCAACAAGATCATCGTCGACACGAACTCGACCGCTACCAGCCCCCACCCGGTCACTGTTCGCTGTTCCGACGCCGCCTCGAGGGCGTGCATGGACTACGAGCCGGGTAAGGGCCAGATAGCCCCGAACGACACCGCCGTGGCCACCGGCCAGTACGTGGGCCAGAAGGCACTCCCCGAGGACGTCACAGCGCGCCTCAAGGAGACCGCCCAGGCGGCCGGCCGCCTCTACCCGTCGGGCTCGTGCCCGTCGAGCCTGACCGCCCCGGTCACCTACATCGTGAACGCGGACTCGTGCGGGACCTTCAACGGCAACACCACGGCCAACTCGGCGGCGAGCCCCGGCATCGTGGTCGTCGAGCAGGGGACGCTGCGGTTCGGGGGCGGCTTTCAGTACTACGGGATTCTCTACCACCTCAACACGCTCAACCAGTCGGCCGACCTGGTCGACCTCGGTGGCGACGTGAGCATCTTCGGCGGTATCTACATCGACGGCGACGGCCGCCTGCTGGCCGGCTCGAGCAAGGTCAACCTCGTCTACCTCGACGAAGCCTTCACGAAGGTCAGCTCCTACGGCACGGCCGGCGTGGTGCAGAACTCGTGGCGCGAGCTCTCCGACCCCAGCCCGCTTCCCTGAGGCGGTGCGCGTAGCCGTGGAGGCGGTGATCGTCAGCGGGCTGGGCGCCATGGTCGGCAGCTTCCTGAACGTGGTGGCCTACAGGGTCCCGCGCGGGGAGTCGGTCGTGACGCCGCGTTCTCGCTGCCCGGGGTGCGACACGGCGATCAGCCCCCGCGACAACATCCCCGTGGTCTCTTGGCTGAACCTGCGCGGACGCTGCCGGGGGTGCGGCGAGCGGATCTCCCCCCGCTACCCGGTCACTGAGGCGGTCACCGCCGTGGCCTTCGCGGCGGTCGTGCTGGCCCGCGGGCTCGACGAGGGGCTGCTGCTCGCGCTGCCCTTCACGGCGATGCTCATCGCGGTGGCCAGCGTGGACCTCGAGCACCGCATCGTGCCCAACAAGATCCTGCTACCCGCCGCGGTGTGGGCGATCGGCGTGGGCTGCCTGATCGATCTCGACGCGATGCCCGAGCGCGTGGCCGCGGGGGCGGGGGCGTTCGGCTTCCTGCTCGTGGCCGCGCTCGCCTACCCGGCGGGCATGGGGATGGGCGACGTGAAGCTGGCGGGCGTGATGGGGCTCTACCTCGGCCTGTCGGTGATCCCCGCCCTCATGGCCGCGTTCGTCGCCGGGACCGTGGTCGGGCTGGTTGTGATGCTCCGCGAGGGCGCCGCGGCTCGCAAGCAGGGCGTGCCCTTCGCGCCCTTCCTCGCTCTAGGCGGGCTGGTCGGCTTGCTGGCCGGGTCCGAGCTGATCGACCTCTACGTCGACCGCTTTCTCTCCTGACCCCACGTCCAGGGAGCGCCTAGGGGTCAAGCGGCGGCGCGTGCCCGCCGATAGAGGAGGAGACCCGCCTCGCCCTCTCACCTCATGTCCCTTCTGCGCAACAGCTCCGCTCGCCGCACCGCCGGCCTCGACGTCAACGGACGCTTCGTAGCCGCCGTGGAGATCGATGGCGGCCGCGTGGAGCGGACCGTCAGCGCCGAGCTGCCCGAGAGCTTCTTTCGCGACGGCGCGGTGGCCGACGTGGATGGCCTCGCCTCCGCGCTCGAAGACTTCGCCTCCAGCACCGGGCTGCCCAAGACGGTGCGGGTGGGGATCTCCAACCAGCAGATCGCCATGCGCATGATCGAGCTCCCCGTGATCGAGGACCAAAAGGACCTCGAGGTCGCCGTCCGCTTTCAGGCCGCCGAGGCCATCGCCATGCCGCTCGACGAGGCGATACTCGACTACCAGGTGACCGAGACGTTCGAGGGCGTCGACGGCCCTCGCCTGAGAGTCGTGCTGGTGGCGGCGCGCCGAACGATGGTCGAGTCGCTGCTCGCCGCACTGCGCAAGGCGGGCCTCAAGGTCGACGGGGTCGACCTCGACGCCTTCGCGCTGGTGCGCATGCTCGCCGAGGACACGCCGGGCTCGGGCTACTCGAAGGCCTTCTGTCATCTGGGCGGGGTGGCGAACCTGGCGGTTGCCTCCGGGCGCCTGTGCCTTTTCACCCGCGCTCTCTCGACTCGCTGGGACATCGAGGGCACCGCCTCGGACCTTGCCAGCGAGATCCGCCTCTCCATGGACAGCTACACGTCCACTCCCGGCTCTCTTCCGGTCACCGAGGTGGTGCTCTCCGGTCCCGGGGCCGACGACGATACGCTCGTCGAGGGGCTCGAGAGCCAGCTTGGGCTGCTCACCACCGTCGCGCCCGCGCTGGGTGCCCTCGATCCAGCGGCCATCCCGGCCGGTGAGGACGCCAGCCGTTACACCGTCGCTGCGGGCCTCGCCCTCGGAGCCGCTGCGTGAGACCGGTAAACCTTCTCCCCGAGGGCGACCGCCCCCGCCGCCGCCCCACTGCGTCGAGCTCGGGGAACCGCTCCTACGCACTGCTCGGCATCCTCGCGGCGCTGCTCTCGATGGTGACCCTCTACGTGCTCACCGCCAACCAGGTGACCTCGCGTGAAGACGAAGCTACGCAGGCGTCGAGCGAGGCGGACGCGACAGAGGCGAAGGCCCAGGCCCTGAGCCCGTTCGGCGACTTCGCCAAGGTCGCGCAGACGCGCACCACATCGGTCAAGCAGCTGGCCGAGGGCCGCTTCGACTGGGAGCGCCTCCTGCGCGAGCTTTCTCTGGTCCTCCCCGAGGACACCTGGCTCACCGAGGCCGACGCCTCCACCACGCCCCAAAAGGAGGACGCGGCTTCCGGCGCCGCCGATACCGCTGCGGGCGCCTCCACCGGGCCGACCGCGACGCTCAAGGGCTGTGCCAAGCGCCAGCCCGCCGTGGCCAAGCTGATGCTGCGCCTGCAGCGCATGCACCGCGTCGACGATGTGCTGCTGCAGGAGTCCGCCTCGGGCGACAGCGCCGAGAGCGGCACCACGTCGGAGGGCTGCGGCCGGGCCTACGCCTTCGACCTCACCGTCGTCTTCGACCCCGCGGCGCCCGCGAGCGCCGCTCCGCCCGGCCACAAACGCGTGCCGGTCTCCCTCGGAGGCGGGCAATGACCCTCACCGACCGCGACAGGAAGATCGTGCTCGTGCTGGTGCCGATCGTGCTCTTGGTGGGCTATTGGTTCCTCCTGCTCTCTCCCCAGCGCGAGGACGCCGCAACCGCGGGAGAGAAGCTCGGCAAGCAGGAGCGCCGCCTTCAGGCCGCTCAGGGCCAACTCACGCAACTCAACTCGGCCCGCACAGGGTTCGCTGCCGACTACGGCTCGCTGGTGCGCCTCGGGAAGGCTGTGCCGAGCTACGTGGACATGCCCACGCTGCTGGTTCAGCTGGACTCCGCGGCCGGCGGCACGGGCATCAAGTTCACGAAGGTCAAGACGGGCGAGCGTGACGAGTCAGCCACGCCTGCTTCCCAGGGCCCGAAGGCCCCCGGCACGGGCACTGGCTCCCAGGGCGCCGCCGCAGGCGGTCAACCCGCCCAGAGCAAGCCGGGCCAGGCCGCCGAGGGCGCCGGCAAGGCCACCGACAACGCCAACTCCAAGGACGCGCAGACCTCGAGCTCCTCGAAGAGCGGCGGCCTCCCGGTGGGGGGCGGCGCCTCGCCGAGCACCGCCCCGGGCGCCACCGCCGGTGCGGCCCCGCCCGGTCTCGACACGGTGCCACTCGAGTTCGAGTTCAAGGGCAAGTTCTACCGGCTCGCGGACTTCTTCCACGAGCTCAAGCGCTTCGTGCGGGCGGCCAATGACCGCATCTCCGTCAGCGGCCGGCTCCTGACGATCGACTCGCTGAAGTTCACGAGCACCCCGGCGTCCTTCCCGAACCTGACTGCCGAGGTGAAGGCCACGGTCTACCTCGCGCCCAAGAAGCAGGGCCCCACCGCGGGCGCAACGCAGTCCGGCCCGGCCCCGCCGGCGCCCGCAACGCCGGGCCCCTCGACCTCGCCGCCCCCGACCGCCACCGCCACCCCATGACCGACTACTTCCGCGACGTCTGGTTCGAGCTTCGGGAAAGGCGCCTGTGGCCCATTGCCGTGGCGCTGGCGCTGGCGCTGGTCGCCGTCCCCGTCCTGCTGCTCGAGCATGGGGACGAGAAGCCCGCGCCGGTGGCCCAGACTCCGCCGGCGGAAGTCCAGGACAACCTGCGCAAGGTGGCCGTGCTGGCGAACGAGCCCTCGTCTCGAGGTTCGGACCTGGGCGTGTTCGACAAGAAGGACCCCTTCAAGCCGCGTACGCGCAAGCTCAGGTCGCTCCGGCAGATCGCGGCGCAGACCGGCATCACCGCCTCGCCGGACGCCGGGCAGGGCGGTGGCC
>JACCZR010000158.1 GCA_013695855.1 Thermoleophilaceae bacterium | reverse complement strand
GCCTGCTCGGCGAGCGGCGCCCACAGTCCGTAGACCGTGCCCCGGTGCTCGGCGCACTCGCCGACGGCCCAGACCCCCGGGGCGTCGGTGCGCAGCTCGTCGTCGACCAGGATGCCCCGCCCGACGGCGATCCCGGCCTCTCCGGCGAGCGAGGTCTCGGGGCGCACCCCGGCCGCCACGACCACGAGGTCGGCAAGTAGCGCCTCGCCTCCGTCGAGGACGACCTCGCCGTCGGTGATCTCCTCCACACGGCGCCCGACCATCGCGCTCACACCGAGCTCGGCAAGTGCGCGAGCGAGCGTGCGCGCCCCACCGTGGTCGAGCTGCTGGGGCATCAGCCGGTCGGCCACCTCGACCACCGAGACCTCGAGGTCGTGGGCGAGCAGGCCGGCAGCGGCCTCGAGTCCGAGCAGACCGCCGCCGACCACCACGGCGCGTTGCGACCGGTCGGCCGCGGTGGCGATGGCGCGCGCGTCCGCTGCCGTGCGGAAGGCGTGGACGTGGGCCCGCTCGGCGCCCGGGATCGGGGGCACGAACGGCCGCGAGCCGGTGGCGAGCACGAGCGCGTCGAAGCTATGGACCTCGCCGTCGGGCCCGATCACCCGCCGCCGCTCCAGGTCCACCCGCTCAGCCGGAGAGCCGCCGCGCAGGTCGACGCCGCGCGAGCTGTACCACGAGGGCGGCTGCAGCTCCACGTCCTCGGGGCCCGCGGTGCGCGCCAGGACCTTGGAGAGCATGATGCGGTTGTAGGTGGGCCCGGGCTCCTCGCCCAGCATCGTCACGGCGAATCCGGTTGGGCTGCGGTCGAGGACCTCCTCCGCGACGCGCAGGCCGGACATGCCGGTGCCCACCACGACGAGGCGCCGCCGGCGCCCGCCATGCCCGCCGGGCCGAGTCCTTGCTCGCGTCAGGCCCGCCTCTGTGGAGGATGGACGCCGATGCCCCGGGCGGTCGGCCACCGGCTCGACGCGGACGGCGGCGGCCTTGAGCTCCGGCTGGCTCGATGTCGGGTCCTTCGCCGGGCTGGTGGTCGTGTTGGCCCAGCCCGAGCCGGCCGGGGCGTGCAGGGCGCCCCAGTGCATCGGCGCGAAGCAGGTGCCGCGCGGAAGCGAGGGGTCGACCACGGCGCGCAGGCTCGCCTCGCCCCGACGCGAGACGAGGCGCACGGGCTCGCCGTCCTCCACACCGGCCTGCTCCGCGTCGTCGGGGTGCAGCTCGAGGAACGGGTCGGGGGACTCCGAGCGCAGCGCATCCGACTTGCCCGTGCGGGTGAGCGTGTGCCAGTGGTTCGCCACCCGGCCGGTGGTCAGGGTCAGGGGAAAGTCGCCGCCGGGCACCTCGGCGGGGTCCGCGTGCGGGGTGGGCGCGAAGCGCGCCCGGCCGTCGGGGGTCGGGAAGCGCCCGCCCTCGTAGAGGCGCCGGGGCTCGTCGTCGTGGAGCTCACGGAGCTTCGGGCCCCCGCGCGCGCCTCGCTCGCGCTGACGTACGGTCTCGACATCGTCCTTCGCGGGCCGGCCCGCCGCCGGGAAGGGCCACTGGATCCCTCCGTGGCGCGCGAGCAAATCGTGGCTCAGGCCGCTCTGGTCGCAGACCCGGCCACTCGTCAGGGCTGCCAGCTCGTCGTAGACCTCTGAGGTGCGGGTCCAGCCGAAGTGCTCGCCGAAGCCGAGCTCGCTCGCCAGGCGCTGGAAGATGCGCCAGTCGGGCAGCGCGGCGCCAGGGGGGTCGAGGGCCTTGCGCATGAGCCCGGTTCGGCGCTCGGAGTTGGTCATCGTGCCGTCCTTCTCGAGCCAGGCGGCCGCGGGGAGGACGGCGTGGGCCAGCGCGCTCGTCTCGGTGGGGTGGTAGGCGTCCTGGACCACCACCAGCTCGGCGCGCTCGAGCGCGGCGCGCGCGCGCGCCGCGTCGGGCATCGAGACGACTGGGTTGGTCGCCACGATCCAGACCGCCTTGACCTCGCCCGCCTCGAGCGCCTCGAAGAGGTCGACGGCAGTGAGGCCCGGACGGGGCGATATCCCGGGCACGTCGTCGGGGAGGCCCCACAGGCGGGTCATCTCGGCGCGGTCGGTCTCCGACTCCACGAGGCGGTAGCCGGGCAGGGTCTGCGCCGCGCCCCCGGACTCGCGGCCGCCCATCGCGTTGGGCTGGCCGGTGAGCGAGAACGGCCCGCAGCCCGGCTTGCCGACCTGTCCGGCCGCGAGGCAGAGGTTGATCAGTGCCCGGTTCTTGAGCGTGCCCGCGCTCGACTGGTTGGCCCCCATCGACCACAGCACGAGCGAGCGCCCCGCTGCGAAGCGCCGCGCGGCGGACTCGATGTCGGCGGCGGGGACGCCGCAGACCTCCTGGGCGCGCTCGGGGGTCCACTCGCGCGCTACCGCGCGGGCCTCCTCCCAGCCCGTCGTGTGTCGCGCGACGAAGTCGCGGTCGACGAGGTCTTCGCGGTCGAGCACGCCGAGCATCGCGTTGAGGAGGGCCAGGTCGGTGCCGCAGCGCACCGGCAGGTGCAGGTCGCTTCCGCGCGCGGTGGCGGTGCGTCGCGGGTCGGCGCAGATCACGGTCGCACCCTCGCGCTGGCGTTCTTGGATGCGCGACCAGACGATCGGATGGCAGGCGGCGGTGTTCGTGCCAAGCAGCAGGAAGCAGTCGGCCTGCTCGATGTCGGCGTAGGCCGGCGGCGGGCCGTCGGAGCCGAACGCGCCGTTGTAGCCGGCCACCGCAGAGGCCATGCAGAGGCGCGAGTTCGAGTCGACGTTGTTGGTGCCGAGGAATCCCTTCGCCAGCTTGACGGCCGCGTAGTAGTCCTCGGTCAGCAGTTGGCCCGAGAGGTAGAAGGCGATCGCGTCGGGGCCGTGCTCGTCGACGATCGCGCGCAGCCGACCGGCGAGCTCGGGCATGATCGTGTCCCATCCCGAAGGATGGAAGCGCGCATCGCGCCGCTCGCGCAGCAGCGGCGTCTGCGCGCGGTCGCCGGCGTGGACGCCGGCCGGCAGCTCGAGCGGCTTTCGGCAAGTGCGTCCGCGGTTCACCCGGTAGATCGGGTCGCCCTCGACCGAGCGCAGCCGACCGCCCTCTGTCCTCGCGAGCAGGCCACAGCCCACCCCGCAGTAGGGGCATACGGTGCGCGTCTCGGTCTCGCCAGGGGGCGCGCTGGTCGCCGGGCGGCCCATACGGCGATGGTGGGCTGCCGAGGTTTCCGCTCGGCAAGCAGGGGATGAACGCTCGGTTAACTGCGTCCCTACGGGGCTGCTCAGCGGAGCCGTCCGGAGCGCGCGGTAGACGCTCTGCTCGAGGGTGCCCGTGTGTCGCGAACCCGTCCGGGCGCTCGCGCTCGCCGGGGAGGACAGGGGCCCGCGCCGCCGAAACCCGCCGCGATGCCAAGACTCGAAGTCTCACGCACGCTGGTCAAGTCCCCGCCCGAGCTGTGGCCCGACCTCAGCGAGGGCCGGCTGGCCGAGGCGGTGGGCGGCGCCGAGGTGGCCGTGACCGAAAGCGAGCGAAGCGTGCGCTGGGAGGCGCAGGGCGTACGGGGAACCGCTTCGCTGGAGCCCTCGGGCTGGGGCACGAAGGTCACGCTCTGCGCCCAGGTCGAGGAGCAGGTGGCCGAGTCGGGGCGCTGGAGCCGCTGGCGGCGCCACCGGGCGCCCGCGGAGGCTCGGCCTCACGCCGACCTCGAGCAGCGTCTGAAGGGCCTGCTCGACGACCTCGGGTCAGACCACCGCAAGCCGTTTGCCCGCGACTAGCGGGCTCGTCCTCTAGCGCGATAGATAGAGCCGCGCGTTTCGGTCCCCGCGCCCGCCGGAGGCGCGGGTGACCCTCCCGCCCTGGGTGTCGAGGTAGGCCAGCTCGCGCGCGGTGTCGGCCAGCGGCACGCTGCGGCCGTCGACCATCCAGGTCTCCAGCGCCAGGCCCCGCTCGGTCCTGACCAACCGCAGCGCGCGCGACTGCTGGGGGAAGTCGGCCAGTGAGGCCGTCTCCACCAGCCACAGGCCGCCGAAGGGCCTGATCTTGTTGCGGTGGGTGTGGCCCGAGACCACCGCCACGACGCGGGGATCGCGGGCGAGCAGCCTGAGCAACGCCTGTCCGCCCTCGGCCGAGCGCAGCGGCTGATGGCTGAACACCACCACCCGCCGGCGGCCCGCCGCGCGCAGCTCCCGGCGCAGCCAGGCCAGCGAGGCGGCGCGGACCACGCCGCCCGAGCCACGATCGCGCCGCACCACGTCCAGCGCGATCCCGCGCACCTCTGGCCCCAGGTCGAAGGAGCTCTCCAGCCCCTGGGACCTGGGACCCAGCGCTCCGGCGGCGCGCAGGCGGCGCGCCAGCTCGGAGGGGCTCAGGAGGGCGCGCCGAGGGTCGGAGGGGGTCGGTACCGTCGGGCCCGGCAGGCCGCCGTCGCGCAGAAGCTCGCCCGCGGCGGCCAGCGAACGCTCCCCTCCCCTGGCCAGCCGCCGAGCGCGGGGGCTGAGGTCCACCAGACGGCGAGAGCCGGTCGCGATCCGCTGCAGCGCGGCGCCCGGCGCCAGCTCGCCCTGGAAGAGCAGGTCGTGGTTGCCGGGCAGGGCGAACCACGGCGCCTTCAGGCCGGGCGAGCGAAACGGGCGCTGGGCGCGCTCGAGCAGGCCTGGGCGCCGGGGCGCATCGGCGTCGGGTCGGTAGAAGAACGGGTCCGGCTCGCTGGCCGTCTGCGGGCCGTCGTAGCCGGGGCGGCCGCTCTCGGGGTCGACCCGCCCGCCCCCGAGCGCCGAAAGCGCCGCTTCGAGCTCGTTGCGCTGGGCATTGTCGGTGATGTCCCCGGTCATCACGACTGCGTCGAGGCGCAGCCCGTTCAGCGCGCTCACCGTCGCCGCGAGACTCTGGGCGCTGAGCGCCTCGTGGGGACGGAAGGTCGAGTTGAAGGGCGGGCCGAGGCGATCGAGCAGCGTCAGCCGGCCCGGGGACTCCTCGTCGCGCACGTGGGAGTCGCTCACCTGGGCGAAGGTGGCCAGCTCGCGCACCGGCCGTGAAGCGGGGGCCAGCTCGGTGCGGTCCAGAAGCGGCTCCCCGGGGCCAGGCTCGAGCGTGCCGTTGCCGTCGCGGTCGGTCCAGGTGGCCTCCAGGGTGGAGCCCGGCCGAGACGCCGGCGCCTCCGAGCCGGGGGTGCCGACCACCAGCAGCGCCACCGCAGCCAGCACCACCACCACGAGGAGAGCCCGCGCCCTCACTCCGCGTCCTCGGCGAGCGCGGCCACCACCGGCTCGCGCTCCAGCCGCGCGGCCACCCAGGCGACCGCGCCAACGGCGATGACCGCGAGCCCGACCGCCACCGCAGCGAGCTGGCCGGGCCCGGCGGTCAGCTCCAGCGGCGCGTAGTCGGCGGCCAGCCGCGCCACCAGCGGCCCGAGGACCAGGCGCTCGAGCACCGCCCCCAGCACG
>JACCZR010000151.1 GCA_013695855.1 Thermoleophilaceae bacterium | reverse complement strand
GTGGGCTGGGGCGGATCCTGGGCGAGGGCGGGGGCGGTGAAGGGCTCGGGACCGGGGTCTGAGACGTTCTGGAAGCGGACCTCGTCGGCGCTGGCCGCGCCCCCGCAGGCGACCAGCAGCGCGGCCGCGGCGACGATCGCGACGACGGCGGAGATGCCAAGCCGGGTCAGCCCGGTCAGGAGCCGGGCCCTGGCGAGGGCCAGCAGCCTGGGGCAGCGGGCGGCGCGCCCGATCCCGGCCAAGCGCCGCCCCCTGGAGAGGGCTCGGGCGGCACCCCGCCGCCGGAGGGAGAGACTCCCGCACCGTAGGAACCGATCCCTGCGCGTGACTTGGGGCGGGCCTGAACGACGAGAGGGGCGCCCTATGCGGGGCGTCCCTCTCGCTGCGCGGGTGTCGGTGCGGGCCTAGCTGGTCAGCAGCCGGCGGGCGCCGAAGCCACCGCCGACCAGGGCGATCCCTAGCAGACCGAGCTGCCAGATCTCGAGGCCGGTGAAGGGCAGGCTGCCCTTCTGCTTGCTGGGCTCGTCGTAGGAGGGGTTGTTCTCCTCGTAGGAGCCGTCGTCGGTCTGGTAGTCGTCGGTGTGCTCGTAGTTGCCCTTCTCGTAGTGCTCGCGGTAGCGCTCGCAGAACTCGCGGTCGCTGTGCGAGGGCTCGCCGTCCTTGATGTTGCAGTACCGCTCGTAGCGGTCCTTGTCCTCGGCGGTCCCGTCGTGGCCGGTGGACGAGGAACCGGCCGTCCCGTGCTGCTTGCGGTAGTCCTCGCAGAACTTCTTGTCGCTGTGCGAGGGCTCGGCGTCCTTCATGTTGCAGTACCGGTTGAAGCGGTTGCGCTCCAACTCGGCCTGGCTCTTCTCGGGGGGCTGGCCCTCGGTCTCGCCCTCCGGCGTCGTGGGCTGGGTCTGGGTCGCGGGGCCGGCGGGCTGGCCCGGCGTGCCCTGGGCGGGGATCGGCTTGCCGGGCGTCGGCTCTCCGATGGCAATGCCGGGCGCGGCATCCCCGGGCGCGACATCGCCCGGCGCGGCCTGGGCGCTGGAAACCAGCCCCAGCGAGGCGACGGCGAGGGCGGTGGCGACGAACTTGGTGGTGGCGGTGCGGGTCATTGTTTCCTCCTGGTGGGTCGTGGTGAATCCGATGGGAGGAGTCTGCGGTCGCGCCGCCGTCCCAGCTAGAGGGCCAAGGGGTGGTCCGCCGACCCCCGAGGTGGCGGGTTTGCCCACCCTTGGTGGGGCTGAGAACGAGCCGAGCCTGCGGTGCGCGCCCGACCAACGCTCGGGCTGTGCTTAGCGCGGGATGTCTGGTTCATACCATCAGCCCATGCACCGCGCTTCCGCAGCCGAGCCGAAGGACCAGATCGAGGCCGAGCGCTCGGGCACGCCCTTCGTGGTGCTGCGCGACGCGGATGACCGTCAGCGGATAGTCACCCTCTCGGGAGACCGCGCCACCGTGGGCCGCGCCCATCCCTCCGGGGTGCGCTCGGTCCAGGTCAACGTGGTGCGACGCGGCGGCAAACGCTGCCTCTCCTACCGCGGGCGGAGCTTCCGCCGCGAGAGCTGCGCCAAAGCGGGACGGCGATTCGTCAAGGCGAAGGTCAAGGGCACACGGTGGTCACTCACGATCCGCGGGCTGAAGCCCGGCACGCACACGATCCGGATCCGCGCCACCGACGCGGCTGGCAACGCGAGCAGGCCACGCCGGATCCTCCAGCGCAAGCTCGGCTGAAGCGCCAACGCTCATCGCCACCAGGATCCGGCCAAGGGCACGGGCTTCAGCCCGGGCGCCGCGTGCCTGAGGAGTAGGCTGCTCCCAGGTCCGTGGCGCGCTACGCTTTCTCACCACCTGGCTGCTTGAGGCTCGCCGCGACCAGGTCTGGGAGCAGCTCAGGGACGCTGGCTCGTGGCCCGCGTGGTGGCACGGTGTCGAGCGCGTGGAGGAGCACGATCCCGGGGATGACAAGGGCAAAGGGGGTCGCCACACCATCGTCTGGAGGAGCCGGATTCCCTATCCCCTGGAGTTCGCGTTTCAGACCGATCGGGTTGAGGCCCCCCATCTGATGGCCGGCCGCGCCTCCGGTGAGCTCGAGGGCACGGGGGTCTGGCGGCTCGCGTACCTCTAAGGCGATCGCCTGCGCTCGAGCTTCGTCGCGGTCACGCCTGGGCGGCCATCGCCTTCCTGATCTCCTTGGGGAGCATGAAACGAACGTCCTCCTGGACGACCTCGTACTCCGAGACCTGCTCGGTGCCGCGCTCGCGAAAGAAGTCGACGAGGGACTGGACGAGCTCCTCGGGGGCGCTCGCCCCG
>JACCZR010000259.1 GCA_013695855.1 Thermoleophilaceae bacterium | reverse complement strand
GCATGGAGATCCAGCCCTACCCTGACCCCTGATGGCGGCCGCTAGGGGCGTACGCGCGACCGAGCGCCGGCGGTCGCTGACGGGCTCGGACACGGGCCGGGCGGCCGGCCTCGGCCTTGCCGCGATGGCGATGAACGCGATCTCGCTCGTGTTCACGGTGGTCTTCGCCCGGGTGCTGGGCGAGGACGGCTACGGGTCGCTGATCACGCTGCTGTCGGCTTTCCTGATCCTGGCCATCCCCGGACAGGCGCTTCAGGTGGCCGTTGCGCGGGAGGTCAGCCGCGAGGCCGGCACGGCGGACTCGGCCCTGACGGCGAACGTCCGCAGCTGGGCCGGCTCGCTCGCGGCGCTCGCTCTGCTGCTCGCCGCCGTGGGAGCCCTGGCGCGCCGGCCGCTCGCCGATCTGCTCGGCGTGGAAGTCGAGTGGGCCGCGGCGGCCACCCTCCCCATGGCCTGCGGCTGGATCCTCCTCTGCCTGGAACGAGGTGTGCTCCAGGGGATCGGCAGCTACTTCGCCGTTGGCGCGAGCCTGGTTGGGGAGGCCCTCGCTCGCCTGGCCTTCGCGCTGGCCTTCGTGGGGGCGGGGCTCGGCGCCACCGGCGCTTTCCTGGGCACTGGAGCGGCGGTGCTGGCGGTCGCTGCGGTGCTGGCCCTGCTCATCCGGCAACGGTTGACGCGCGCGGGCCACGAGGTCGGAGTCCGACGTCCGCTCGGTGGGCTCGTGCGCGAGTCGCTGGTGGCGGTGGTGGCCCTCGGCCTGTTCGCCCTCCTGCAGAACGTGGACGTGATCGTTGTCCGCAACCTCGCCGACGAGCGCACCGCCAGCGACTACGCCGCCGTCTCGGTCGCGGCCAAGGCCCTGATCTGGGTGGCCATCGGCCTCGGGCTTTTCCTCCTCCCCGAAGCCGCGCGACGCGCCAAGCAGGGCCTCGACGGGCGGCCCGTCTTGATTCGCACGATCGCCTTGGTGGGCGCCGCGGGAGCGGCGGCGACGCTGATCTTCGCGTTCTTCGGTCAGCTTGTGCTGCGACTGGCCTTTGGCGAGGACCTCGCCCAGGGCGCGCCGGCGCTGCCGTGGCTCACCGTGGCTATGACCGCGCTCGCTGTGGTCTACCTCTGCGTCCAGTTCCTGCTCGCGCTCGAGCGCCGGGCGTTCCTCGCGGCCCTGGCGATCGCCGCCCTGGTCGAGCCCGTGGCGCTCGCAGTCGTCGGAGCAGACCTCACCGACGTCGCGCTGACCGTGCTCGGCGTGGACTTCGTGCTGGTGGCGGGCGTGGGGGTGGCGGCCCTTCGGGCGGGATCAGCCCGCCCTTCGCCGCAGGGTCCCGGGAGAGGACTCATCGACCCTGACCCGGTCACCACTACACACGAGCCGCGATGACCAAGCTCACGGCTAGCGAAGCGTTGCTGCGGTGTAGGCGGTCTGGACGGGCTCGTTCCAGATCACGACCGAGCCGACGGCATCCCGATCGAGTCGCTTGGGCAGCAGGTAGCTTTGGTCGCCGACCGTGGACTTGAGTGGTGCGACCTTTACCCGCGGGGTGCCGGCCGACCGCTTCGTCGTCCTGGGCCTTCGGGATTCGCTGAGCCGCACGAACAGGTCGGTGTTCGCCGAGGTGCGAAAGTCCTCCAGGCGTAAGGCGAGCCTGCCGGTCGGCAATCGGTAGAGCAGCACCTCGCCTTGGCCCCTGACGTTTTGCTGAATCGCGTAGAAGCGACCGCGGGCGAGGACTCGCGCGCGCGGCGACCTCATAGCCCGTAGTGGCGGCTCGTGAAGGGCGGTGTCCACCTGCTGCTCGACGACGGCGCTCCAGCCTCCCGTGGCGGCGACGGTCAGCCGCACGGCGCCCGTCTGGATCGACGAGACCGTGGCCCGCTTGGGGCACCTGTCCCTTCCGCGCGTGCCGGCGGCGGGAGGGCGGGGGCCGACCAAGAGGGTGAGCCGCCCCGACGAGCAACGCCAGCGCACGCGCCACTGGATCGCCCGCCGCGAGATCTCGAGGCTCTCGGTCCTGTCGCCCCTGCCGCCGAGCACCGCCACGCGCTCCCAACGTGGGGCGGCCGCGCGGCCGGGGTCGAGGGTCAGGACGCGCCGCTTGGCGGCGGCGAACGGGTCCCGGCGCTCGCCGTCCCCGTCTCCTCCACAGCCGGCGGGCGTCAGCGTCAGGCCGGCGGCGACCAGCACGAGCAGCGCGGGGGGCGGAGCCCCTATCTCTTCTCGGCCCCGTCCTGCTCGGCGCGCTCGACGACCAGGCGACCGACCTTCTGACCCATCGGCAGGCCTGCCTCCACGTCGATCCGCCAATGCACGCCCCCCCAGAGCCTGGAGTAGCCCGCCTCCTTGGCCTTTGAGCGCCACAGTGGGGCGTCTTCGGGAAAGACGTGGGCGAGCACCTCACCCGCGGCCCCGGAATAGCCCGACGTGCCTGAGGGGTAGGCCGGAAAGAGCGGTGTGGGCCCCAGGTAGGACTTCCAGCGGCGGTCGAGGCCGAGGTCACGGATCGCGGTGATCGGCCGCGGGTCCCACCAGCCGGTGAGGAACTTGGAGTCCCACACGGCGCCGCCCGCGTCGGCCATCGCGACGTTCAGCAGCGCGAATGTCCGCGCCTGCCGGGGCACGCTCAGCTTCTTGTCGGGAAGGTAGGCGAGCGCGACTTGGTTCCAGATGCCGGCCGGGAGGGCGGTGCCCTCCATCCCCTCCCAGAAGTCGGCGGCCCGCTTCTGCTTGGGCGTGAGCTGCTCCGTGACGCGCATCACGTCCCGGGCGTTCGCGGTGAACTCGGGGGTCCCGTACTTGGGCGGCGGCTTGGGCCGAAAGCGGCTGGTGGGGCGCAGCAGCCAGGTCTTCCACGTTCCCGCGAGCGGCTGGTTCGGCCGGCCGGCCGAACCGGGATCCGGCTCCCAGTGCTCGGGCCCGCGCGGGCGCTTGCCGCCCCACTTGCGCGTGGAGCCGTCCCGCTTGGCGTTGGCGATCACGCGGTCGGCGACGTCGCGGCCCAGTTCGAGGCCCGCCCGGACGTCGCTCGGATAGCTCGCGCCGGATGCGACCAGCGAGCCCGCGGCGTCCTGCGCTTCTCGCTCGAGCCGCGTCTTCGGGAACTTGGGGTACAGATAAGCGAGCACGCGCGAGGCCGCCCCCGCCATCGCGGCGTGCTCGGACGGGTAGGAGGGGTCGGGCGAGCGGGGCACGATCGACTTGCCATCCGGCGCCTTGCGCCGGTAGCGGTACTTCCAGTGGTAGGCGGCCACCACGGCGTCATACATCGCCACGCTTACGTTGGAGTAGGCCCGCGAGGAAGCGGGAACGTCCTTGGGCTCGCTGGCCACCAGTTCGATGTTCCGATCGATCCAGGGCCGCACAGCGGGGTCACTGGTGAAGCGCCGTGCAGCCGACTCTTCGGCTCTGGTGCGGCCGCGCACCGCGGCCTTCAGCTTCTCGTCGTCACGCTTGGCTGCCCCCGAGCCCGCCTTCGGTGGCGGTGGGACGCTCACCTCGGACCCGGAGTCGAGCACCCACGTCTTCCACTCACCGGCGGTCGGCTCCCCAGCGGGACGCTTGGCGCCATCGTCCGAGTCTCCGCAGCCGGCCGCAGCCCCCACGGCGATGGCCACCAAGACGGCCACAGCCGTCGCCCGCAGATACCCACCTTTCACCAAAGAGCATT
>JACCZR010000114.1 GCA_013695855.1 Thermoleophilaceae bacterium | reverse complement strand
GGATCAGGAACTCGTCAGCGGACAGCCGTGCCACGAGGTCCATGGGCCGGATAGCCTCGCGCAGCCGTGAGGCGGTCTGGCGCAGCAGCTCGTCGCCGCCATCGAAGCCGAGGCCCTCGTTGATCAGGCTGAAGCGGTTGAGGTCCACGTGCAGCACGGCCACCTGCCGCCGTCCGCGCTCGGCACGGTCGATGGAGTCGTCTACGTGGGCGGTGAAGCGCTCCTTGTTGAGCAGGCCGGTGAGGGCGTCGTGCCCGCTCAGGTACTCGATGCGCTCGCGTGAGCTGTTCTCCTCGGTGAGGTCGTGGATGAGGGCGATGAACATCGGGAGCCCGCCGTCCTCGACCAGACCGAGCGTCACCCGGGCGGGGAAGGTCGTTCCGTCCTTGCGCCGGCCGGTTGCCTCGAGCGCGCGCGGCTTGCCGTCGCGCAGGGGCTCGTCGAGGTCGGTCAGCCCGGAGCCCTCGAGCACATCGCAGACCCCTCGGCCACCGAGATCGGAGCGCTCGTAGCCGAGGACGTTGCAGGCGCTCGGGTTGGCGTCGAGCAGGCTGCCCTGGGTGTCGTAGAGCAGATACCCGTCGGAAACCCACTCGACCAGGCACCGCAGCCGGGCTTCCGCCTCGGCGAGTGCCCGCTCGGCGTCCTGCCTTCTCTCCTGCAACGAGGTGCCTTTGCCGTCCATGGCGCCCGACCAGGGTATCGGCGCGCGTCAGTTCTGGCTACGGGCACCACGCGGGTTGGGCAGCGGCGTGAGCTTCGGCTCGATCTCGGGGCGGCGGTCTTCGAGGAAGGGCGGCAGGGCCACCTTCTCGCCCAGGGTGTCGGCCGGCTCGTCGACCGCGAAGCCCGGGCCGCGGGTGGCGAGCTCGAACAGCACGCCGCCCGGCACGCGGAAGTAGACCGAGCGAAAGTAGAAGCGGTCGATCACCGGGGTGGGCCGGGCGCCGGCCCTTTCCGCCCGCTCACGCCACTCCTCCTGCTCTTCCATGCCCGCCGACCAGGCGACGTGGTGCACGGTGCCGGCGCCCGGATGGGCAGGGGTGACCGGCGGCTGATCGTTGAGGTAGAGGCCGCCGCGCTGCTCGCCGCGGGCCTCCCACCCACCTTCGATCGCCTCGAAGCCGAGGCCCTCCTCGAACAGCCGGCGGTTGACGTCGGGGTTGGCGCCGTAGGCACGCACCGCATGGAAGCCCTGCAGCGCGTGCTCGGCCGGCACCTCGGGGTGCTCGGCGATCAGCGGCGGGTCGGGCACGTCGACCACCACGAGCTCGTGCTCGAGCCCCTCGGGGTCGAAGAAGATGAGCGCGTCGTCTCGCTTGACGGCCTCGGTCTCGTTGTCGGCCAGCCGCGCGGCCCAGAAGTCGAACGCGTCCGTCGATCCGACTCGCCACACGATCCGGTGCACCATCCCCTCCCCCGCCTGGCCCAGCGGGAGCCCCGGGTACTCGAAGAACGTGAGGTCCGAGCCCGGGTCGCCGTGCTCGTCGGCGTAGAAGAGGTGGTAGACGGTCGGGTCGTCCTGGTTGACGGTCTTCTTGACCAGGCGAAGGCCCAGCACACGCGCGTAGAAGTCCACGTTGCGCGGGGCGTCGGCCGTGATGGCCGTGATGTGGTGGATGCCCTCGAGCTGCACTGGACCGAAAGGCTACGCGGCCGCCCCCCACGGGCCGTCGCGCCCCGACGCGCCCGCCCAGCTCGCCCGGGATTTGCCTCGTCGGCCTCGCCGATCACCCGCCGGAGCGCCAGGACGGCCTCCGGCGGGCTGTGCTCGACCGAGGACTTCAGCGCTACTGCCTGACCAGCTCCAGCGCGATCTTGAGCTTGACGTTGTTGGCCAGCGCGAAGCCGCCCTTGGCCAGTGGGGCGTTCCACTCACCGGTCTATGCCTTCTACCTCGCGCATGTGACGCTGCTCGTGCGCGAGCTCAACCCGCGGCTCGACGCCCAGTACACGGCGGGCGCGCTGCTGGGCGGGTTGGGGCGCCGAGCAGGTGCACGTGTGGCGCGAGCAGCAGGAGATGAGCCGCGAGCGGATCGCGGCGGGCTACAGGATGCTGGTCGAGGAGCTGTCTGCCGGCTAGCGCGCCGACGGGTCCTCGGCGCGGGCGGAGAAGCGGCGCTTGGCGGAACTCGGGCGCTCGGGACGCTCTTCCACATAGGCGACCAGCTCGCGACGGACGTAGACCCTCCGCCCGTGCTCGGTCTCCAGCTCGATGATCGTGTCGGCCCCGACGAGGCGGTCGCGAACCTCGTCGATGTTGGCATCGACCTCGAGCTTCAGGCCCCCTGAGAAGTAGACGGCGGTCGGCACACCGACAAATCTATCGCCGCCGCTTGACCCTGACGTAACGTCAGGCCCTACCGTGGTCTGCATGGAGGCGCCGACGATGAGCTACGCGGTTGGACAGGTCGCCGAGCTGGCCGGCGTGACGGTGCGAACGCTGCACCACTACGACCGGATCGGCCTGCTGTCGCCCGAGGAGCGAAGCGAGGGCGGCTACCGCCGCTACAACTC
>JACCZR010000102.1 GCA_013695855.1 Thermoleophilaceae bacterium | reverse complement strand
GATCTCCTTGGGGAGCATGAAACGAACGTCCTCCTGGACGACCTCGTACTCCGAGACCTGCTCGGTGCCGCGCTCGCGAAAGAAGTCGACGAGGGACTGGACGAGCTCCTCGGGGGCGCTCGCCCCGGAGGAGATGCCCACCACGCGCGTGCCCTCCAGCCACTCCTCCTGCACCTGGGTCTGGTTGTCGATCAGGTAGGAGTCGGCGCCGTGGTCGCGCGCCACCTCCACCAGGCGGTTGGAGTTCGAGGAGTTGCGTGAGCCGATCACCAGGACGAGGTCGCACTCTCGGGCCATCTGGCGCACGGCCGCCTGGCGGTTGGTGGTGGCGTAGCAGATGTCATCCGACTTCGGTCCCGTGACGTTCGGGAAGCGCTCGCGCAGGCGGCGGATCACGCGGTCGGTCTCGTCGACCGAGAGCGTGGTCTGGGTGAGGAAGGCCACGCGGTCGGGGTCCTCGACCTCGAGGTTGTCGACATCCTCCTCGGTCTCGATGAGGACCATGCTGGCCGGGGCCTCGCCCATCGTGCCCTCGACCTCCTCGTGGCCCTCGTGGCCGATGAAGACGATCGTGTAGCCGTCGGCGGCGAACTTCTTGGCCTCCACGTGCACCTTGGTCACCAGCGGGCAGGTGGCGTCGATGGTGCGCAGCTGGCGCGCGGAGGCGTTGGCGTGCACGCTGGGCGCGACCCCGTGGGCGGAGAAGACGACCGTCTTGCCCTCGGGCACCTCGGTCTCCTGGTCGACGAAGATCGCGCCGCGCTCCTTCAGCTGCTCGACCACGTGCTTGTTGTGCACGATCTCCTTGCGCACGTACACGGGCGGGCCGTGGATCTCGAGCGCGCGCTCGACCGTCTGGACCGCCCGGTCCACGCCGGCGCAGTAGCCGCGCGGGGCGGCCAAAAGCAGCTTTTCGGGAGTTGGAGGCATCTCCTCAGAGCGTAGTGAGCAGCTCGAGCACCGTCTCGCCGGTCTTGTCCACACTGGACTCCGAGACGGCCGAGAGATCGTCGCAGGGCTTGTGGAAGCAGGGGTAGGTGAAGTCGACGAGATCGATGCTGGGCACGCCGGCCTCGATGAAGGGCAGGTGGTCGTCGGAGATCGCGCCGGTAAAAGCGGGCGGGAAGGCCTCTCCGGCGCCGACGCGGGCGGCGGCTGCGCGCAGCCGGCTCCACAGCTCCTCGTCGGAGTTGGCCTCGCGCGGCGTGCTCAGCTCGCGGTCTCCCACGAAGTCGAGCAGGACCATCGCCTCGGCGTCGCGCAGGCGAGGAGCGATCGCCTTCGAGCCGCGCAGCCCGCGGCGCAGGAACTCGCTGTCGGGGGCGTCGCCGGGGCTCTCCTCGCCGTCGAAGAGCACGAAGACGACGCTGGGGCCGAGCTGGCGGGGCTTCAGGGTTCGGGCCAGCTGCACGGCCACAGCCGTGCCCGAGGCGCCGTCGTTGGCGCCCACGAAGCCCGGGATGTCCTTTGTGTCGTAGTGCGCGCCCACCACCACGCGGCGCCGGGGGTCGCGGCCGGGGATCTCTCCCACCACGTTGCGCAGGCCTCCGGGCACAGCCTCGAAGCGTCCGTCGGGCAACAGCCCTCGCAGCCGTTCGCCGAGCGCGCGCGAGGCCCGCGAACCCGCGGGCCGCGGCCCCAGCTCGACCTGCTCGCGCAGCAGCGAGAAGGCAGCCGCCGAATCGAAGCGGTCGGCCCTCGCAGCCCGCTCCTCGGGCTCGTCGGAGGTGAAGGGGATGTTCCCCGTGGCCGCGAGCACGGCGAAGGCGGCCCCCAGCAGGACCTGCACCGCCAGCACGACGAAGAGGGCACGCACGCGGGATAGTCTGGCCAACGTGAGCAAGCAGGGCCACAAGGACCGTCTCAGCGCGGTCGACGCCTCCTTCCTCGCCCAGGAGCGCCAGGCCTCGCACATGCACGTCGGGGCGCTGGTGATCTTCGAGGGCCCGCCTCCATCGCGCGAGGACTTCGTGGACCACATCGAGTCGCGGCTCGGACTGGTTCCCCGCTACCGCCAGAAGCTCGCGTTCCCGCGCTTCGAGATGGGGCGGCCCTTCTGGGTCGACGATCCCCAGTTCAACATCGACTACCACGTGCGCCACACCGCCCTGCCGGGGCCGGGCTCGCTCGACCAGCTGCGCGGGCTGGTTGGACGGATCTTCTCCCAGCGCCTCGACCGCTCGAAGCCGCTGTGGGAGCTGTGGCTGATCCAGGGCCTCGAGTCCGGCAAGTTCGCGCTCATCTCCAAGACCCATCACGCCCTCGTGGACGGCGTCTCGGGCGTCGACCTCTCCACGGTGCTCTTCGATCTCGGTCCGGTACCTCAGGAGATCGAAGGCGCCGGCGACCAGTGGACGCCGGCGCCCGAGCCCTCCGACGCCGAGCTGGTGGCCAAGGGGGTCAAGGGACTGCTGCGCCGTCCCGCCGAGCTGGCGGGGCAGGCGGTCGGCGCGCTGTCGCACCCGGGCCGAACGGTTGACGAGGTCCGCGAGGCCGCCGAGGCCGTGGGCGAGATCGTCTGGGCGGGCCTGAACCCAGCGCCCGACGTCCCGCTGAATCAGACGATCGGCCAGCACCGCCGCCTGTGGTGGGTGCAATCCGAGCTCGACGAGCTGAAGGCCATCAAGAACTCACTCGGCGGCACCGTGAACGACGTGGTGCTGGCGGTGGTGGCGGGCGCGCTGGGCCGCTGGCTGCGCGAGCGCGGCGTGCGCACCGAGGGCCTCGAGCTGCGGGCGCTGGTGCCGGTTTCCATCCGCACCGAGGACGACCACGGTTCGCTCGGCAACCGCATCGCCGCGATGCGCGGACCCCTGCCGGTCTACGCCGAGGACCCCGTCGAGCGGCTGAGGATCGTGCGCACCGGCATGGAGGGCCTCAAGGAGTCAAAGCAGGCGCTGGGCGCCGAGGTGATCGCCGGGCTGCAGGACTTCGCGCCGCCAACCCTCCTCGCTCAGGCCTCACGCGTGAACTTCTCCACGCGGCTCTTCAACCTGATCGTGACCAACGTCCCCGGGCCGCAGTTCGCGCTGTACCTGCTCGGCCGCGAGATGGAGGAGATCGTGCCGGTGGCCTTCCTCCCCACCGACCACGCACTCGCCATCGCGATCATGAGCTACAACGGCAAGCTCGACTTCGGCCTGCTGGCCGACTACGACGCTCTGCCCGACGTCGAGGCCGTGGGGCACCACTTGGAGGCTTCGCTGGCCGAGCTGCTCGAGGCGGCCCAAGCGGCGGCCAAGAAGCCGAGCCGCAGGACCAAGGCTCGCTCGAAGTCATAGCGCACGGGTGCGTGCTTGCTAGCGCACTGCCACGCGGGTGTCCGCCCGCCGTGGCGCGCGCTCGAGGTTGCCGGCGCGGTCGCGGTCGCGGGTGTAGAAGCGGTAGGTGCCGCGCCTCAGCCCGACCACGGTCGTTCGCCGCCGGGTGGCGCGCCGGATGCGGCGGTAGCGCCCGCGCCCGCGCTTGACGAACACGTCGTAGGAACGCACGCCCGACGCGACGAGCCCCGCCCGGCCGGCGGGGTCCTTCCCGCGCCAGCGCAGGCGGACCCGGACCCGGCGCGAGCCGGCCTTGACCCTGGCTCTCCGAGTGGCTCGCAGGCGTGACTCCGGCGCGCGGCGATCCACGCGCCGCGCGACGTCCACGGCCCGCCCGGCATCGATGATCCCGAAGCCCAGCGAGGGGTTCCAGGACCCGCGCCCGCGGGCGGTCGCCTTGATGATGCGCAGCTTCTCGCGCACCGTCAGGGCCGGGTTGAGGTGGCCGATCAGCGCAGCCAGGGCGGTCACCTGGGGCGCCGACATCGAGGTTCCCTCTAGGCGCGCGTAGCGCGAATCGCCCGCCAGGCTGGCGCGGCAGCCGCAGCTCAGGAGGCCCTCGGTGCGCTCGGTCGGGTTGCCCGGATAGGTCGAGAGCAGGCCCGGAGGGCCGGCGTAGGGCGGGATCCCGTCGTAGAAGCCGTAGGCGGCGACGGAGATCTGCGAGCCGGTGCCGGTGCCCGCGTTGCGGTCGCTGAAGTCGGCGCCGGTGACCACCAGGCCGCGGCCCGCGTCGATGTTCGGCGCGTCGCCCGGCTGGAGCTCGGAGGCCGGGGCGCCCTGGTCGGTCACCGGATTGTTCGAGGCCGAGGCCACCAGCACCACGTTGCGCTGCACGGCGTAGTCGATGGCCTGGCTGAGGACGGCGGTGCCGGGCCCGCCGCCGAAGCTCATGTTGATCGCGTTGGCTCCTCGATCGACCGCGATGCGGATGCCCTCGGCGATGTCCTCGTCGCGCAGCAGCGGCGCCTTGACAAGCGCGATCCTGCAGCCCCACCCCGCACCGGCCACGCCGCGGCCGTCGTTGGTGTTCGCGCACGCCAGGCCGCTCACGTGAGTGCCGTGGCCGTCCCCGTCAAAGCCCGCGCCCGTGGAGGTGCCCAGCTCGGCGGTGGAGGCGATCTTGCCTGCCAGCTCGGGATGGCCTCCGTCTATGCCCGAGTCGATCACGCCCACCAGCGCGCCCGAGCCGGTGGTCACGTCCCAGACGGCGGGGAAGCTCTGCCGGCGAAGCCACCACTGCGGCACCGTCCCGGCGGGAGCGCCCGCCTCCTGGCCGCCCAGCGCCGGATCGTTCGGGGTGCGGCGAAGCTCACGGCGGTACTCGACCGAGACGCTCCTGACCGCCGGGTCGCGGCGCAGCTCGGCGATGGCTTCGGCCGAGCCCTTGACGGTGGCCACGCCGAGCTTGGGCACGCCGTCGCCCGCGCGCCTGACGCCCGTGTCGTCGAGTACCTCTCGCAGGAGGGCACTCGAGCGCGCAGTTCGCTTCTCGTCGAAGGTCACCAGGTAGCGGCCGGTGCGCTCGACCCGGGCGCTCGCCGCGGGCGAGAGCACGACGAGCGCCATCAAGGCGAGCAACAGGGGTCGTGCGGTCCGCGCCATCCGCCCAATTGAACACGGTCACGGCCCCGGGGTCGCGGTACGGTGGGCCCGTGAGCGAGCCGAGGGTCCTCGCGATCGACGCCGGGGGACGATCGAGATCGCCCCAGCGCGAGCTCGAGGAGGGCTGGTGGAGTCCGCTACGTGAACGCTGAGGTCCGAGACGGAATCTCGATCGAGCACGAGACCTTCGGCGATCCCTCCGACCCGCCGCTGCTGCTCGTCATGGGCCTCGGCTTCCAGCTCATCCACTGGGACCGTGAGTTCTGCGAGGGGCTTGCCGAGCGGGGCTTTCTCGTGATCCGCTTCGACAACCGCGACTGCGGCCTGTCGACGAAGGTCCGAGGCGGCCCCAGGCCCAACGTCCTGGCCGCGGCCGCGGGCTTCACCGGGTCGCGCTCTTACACCCTGTGGGACATGGCGGACGACACGGCGGCGCTGCTGGACCACCTCGAGCTGCCGACCGCCCACGTGGCCGGCGTCTCGATGGGCGGCATGATCGCCCAGTCGCTGGCCATCAACCACCCGGGCCGCGTGCTCTCGCTGGCCTCGATGCTCTCGACGACCGGCAACCGCCGCGTGGGCCTGCCGCGCATGCGGGCACTGGCCGTGATCCTGCGGGGGGCGCCCAGTGACCGCGACGCGTTCGTGAACTTCTCGGTCCGGGTCCAGAAGGTGATCGGCAGCCGGCAGTGGCTAGACGAGGCTCGTACCCGGCGCCAGGCCGGCGAGGCCTACGACCGCTGCCACTACCCGATCGGCGTCATGCGCCAGCTGGTGGCCATCCAGACCTCGGGTGACCGGACCGAGCAGCTAAGGCGCCTGGACTTGCCCACGGTCGTGCTGCACGGGACGAAGGATCCGCTCGTGCCCCCGCGGGCCGGGCGCGCCACCGCGGCGGCGATACCCGGCGCCCACCTGGTCGAGCTCGAGGGAATGGCCCACGACGTGCCGCGCCAGATGTGGCGGCAGGTGATCGACGCCATCGTGGAGAACACGTCGCGGGCGGCGCGCCCACAGGCGTCGGTTGGATGAGGTCGCTCGTGGCGCGTACCGGCTGGAGCCGTTCGCCGCCGGTGACGTCGAGGCGGCCACGAGAGTGGTGCGCAGTACGTCAGTCCGGCGGCCGGGAGGCCGCTCAAATCACTTCCGGAGCTTGCTCACATCGCGCGGCTCGAGGAAGGGCTGGTCGAGCGGCGCCTCGTGGCCGCCCTCGATCTGCTGGCTTCGCTGCAGCTCGGCGTTGAACTGGGCGCCGAGCACAACCGCCACGTTTGTGATCCAGAGCCAGACCAGGAACACGATGATCCCGCCCAGCGGGCCGTAGGTCTTGTTGAAGGAGGCGAACTTCGCCACGTAGAGGGCGAACAGCAGCGAGGCCACGATCCACACCACGAGAGCGAGCACCCCGCCGGGGCTGAAGAACTTGAAGCCCGGCTGCTTGACGTTCGGCGCCGCCCAGTAAAGGAAGGCGAACATGAACGAGACAACCAGCAGGATCACCGGGATCTTCGCGATGTCGAAGATGGTGGCGAAGCTGTCCCCCGCCCCGATCAGGTTGCCCAGCTCCTTGGTGATCGGCCCGGAGACCGACACGCCCACGATCACCAGCACGAGCAGCAGCAGCAGGACCAGCGTGGTGCCGATCTGTGCCGGCTTGAGCTTCCAGACCGGCCGGCCCTCCTCCACCTCGTAGATGGCGTTCGAGGCGCGCGAGAAGGCGGAGATGTAGCTGGAAGCGGAGTTCAGCGCCAGCAGCAGGCCGATGATGAAGGCCACGCCCGCCGCGCCCTGGCTCTTGGACAGGTTGTTGAGCGTGTTGGCGATGATGTCCTTGGCCGCTCCGGGCGCGACCGTGCCGAGGTTCTCGATCAGCGGCTGGGTGGCCGATGTCCCGATCAGGCCGAGTATCGAGACGAGCGCGATCAGCGCCGGGAACAGCGCCTGGATCCCGTAGTAGGTGAGCGCCGCTGCCTTGTCGGTCCCATCGTTGGCCGAGAACTCCTTGAAGGTCCGCTTGAACGTCTCCTTCTTGGACGTCCCCGAGAGCTCGGTGGGGCTGTCGGGGGTCCGCTCGGCCGGCGCTCCTCCGCGCTCCTTGGCCTCGATCGTCTCCCGCTCGCTGCGGCGCAGATCGTTCTTGTTCACGTTGTCGGCCGCCACCTGTGAGCCCTCCTCAGTCGCCCGGCCAAACGCCGGTCAGTCGCTCGAAGCCCTTTGCGCCGCCGCGGTCCACCGCGGCCTTGACCAGGGCGAAGATCGCCCCCTGTAGAGCGGCCGCCGGCAGCACCTCGCCCCAGCCGTACTCCGACTCGCGGGCGTCCGGAGCGTCGTCCTCGTCGGCGATCCGCTTCCAGACCAGCTTGAAGATCTGGCCGCCGATCAGGCCGCCGATCACACCGAAGATGTCCCGAATGGCGCGTAGAGGAACTTCACGACGACCTCCGGCGCAGCAGGAAGATCAGCAGCAGGAGGGCGACGACCGCTCCCGCTCCGGCGGTGATCGGCGTCTGGTTCTGCTTGGCCTGCTCGCCGAGGTCCCCCAGCTTGGCCTGGGCCTGCGCCTGGGTGTCGCGAACCTGCGCCTTGACCTCTTCCTTCTTCTCGTCGACCTGGGCCTTGACGTCGGTCTTGTGCGCCAGGGCCTCGACGGTCTCGCCGAGCGCCTCGCGCGTCTCCTGGATGTCGGCCTGGATCTCCTCGGGGCTCTGGGCCTCCTGCTCGCGGCTCTCCTCGAGCTCCCCGGTCGTCTTGGCCTGCTCTGCGGCGTGCTGCTCACCCGCTTGTTCCTCGGCGCTCATCAGCGGCTCGCCCTCCCCTTGACCTCGTCGACATCTCGCTTGGTGCTCTCGATCGCCTGCTCAGGCTGGGGCGGCGTGGCCTGCTCGACCTGCTTCTTGCCCATCAGAGCCGCGACGCCTGCAATGGCGAAGAGCACAACGGTCACGATCAGCGCGGCGATCCAGCCCTCGAGAAAGGTCGCCAGTACCAGGATGATCGTCGCGATGAGCGCTCCGACCGCGTAGGCCGCGACCAGGCCCGCCCCTCCGAAGAGCCCCACGCCGATCCCGGCCCGCTTGCCCTTCTCCTTCATCTCGACCTGGGCCAGCTCGAGCTCCTTGCGGACGAGAGTGGCCGTCTGCTGGGACATCCGCTGCACCAGGTCGCCTACCGGCAGATCATTCAAGTTTTCCTGTGCCATGCGCCCACCCTCCCCTCTCGTGTGCGGTCGAAACCCTCTGGTCGTCTGTGCAGACACGCCGGCGCTCTGTTTGGTTACGTGATTATGCGTGGCTCGAGCACCTGGAGCTGTTGCGCTCCGACCAGACCGGCCCCCGGCGCTCGCTTGCGGCCCGAACCGTCCGCACCGCTCGCTGGCAGCGCGTCCGCGAGCGCCTGGATCGCACCGCGCACCAGATGGACTTCGCCGTGCCGCTCGGCCGGGCGGCGCAGCTGGTGGTCGTGTCGGTCTTCGCCATCACCGCTGCGGCCCAGGTGGCCGTGTCCACC
>JACCZR010000049.1 GCA_013695855.1 Thermoleophilaceae bacterium | reverse complement strand
AGGATGCGCGCGCAGGCGGAGTGGAAGGTCATCACCCACATCGCGCGCGAGCGGCGGCCCACCAGCGCACCGACGCGCTCGCGCATCTCGTTGGCCGCCTTGTTGGTGAAGGTGATTGCAAGGATCTCTCCCGGCTGGGCCTGGCCGGTGCCCACCAGGTGAGCGATCCGGTGAGTCAGCACGCGCGTCTTGCCCGACCCCGCGCCGGCGAGGATGAGCAGCGGTCCCTCGGAGTGCAGAACGGCCTCGCGCTGAGGGTCGTTGAGGCCCTCCAGAAGGCCGTCAGGCTGTGCGACCGTGCTCACCCCTCGAGGATAGGACCGCGCCCGGCCGCGTCAGTCGCCACCGGGGGGTTCCGGTGACGCCCGCTGCCTCAATCGCTCGGGCCTACCCTCGACTCTCCTGCGCCGCTCAGTGCCCGCGCGCTCAGAGGTCACGGCGCAGGAACGCGGTACGGGCCCCGGCGGCGAGCAGGGCCAGGTAGACCAGGGTCCAGCCGAACAGCGCCACGCCGCTGGGGCCGCCGAGGATGTCCGCCGTGTTGATATCCGGGCCCAGGGACCCCAGCGAGGCCAGGTAGAGCGCCATGAAGGGCAGCAGCCAACCCGCCAGCTCGGAGATGCCCTTCAGCGCGCCGCTGTCCAGCCCGAGGGCAAGCTGGTGCAACAGCGCCGCGGCCAGCCCCGCGCCGAAGAGCATGAACACGGCGATGCCGTTTGCGGTGGCCGTGAGGAAGGTGGAGCCAAGGAGCGAGAGGGCGCAGACCACCAAGACCGCGCCCACCAGCCCGGCGCCGGCACCCAGCACCGCGTCGGGAAACCACTGGCCGACCGCGCCGGTCAGGAGCACGAGCACGGCGAAGAAGGCCACCACGTAGCCGCCGGACATCGCGGCCGCGGCGGCCATTCGGGCCCCCAGCAGCTGGGTGCGTCCCAGCGGACGCACCACCAGCGGCGCCAGCAACCCCCGCTCGGCGTCGCCGCGCACAGTGCCTATGGTCAGGAAGATTGCCAGCGTGGTCCCCAAGAACAGGACCACGAACATCGCGAAGCCGAGCAGACCGGTTCCGACGGCGGCGCGCTCATCGCCGTCGCCGCCGAAGTCGTCCAGACCGCCGAAGATGGCCAGCGCACCCGCGGCGTAGGCCGCCAGGAAGAGGCCGGTGAGCACAAGCACCACGAGGAAGACGCGCCGGCGCAGGCTCTCCTGCACTGCGTAGCGGACCACAGTGGCCCAGGGGCTCACGCTCCCACCGACTCCAGATAGACGTCCTCGAGCGTCGAGGCCAGGACGCGCACGCCGTAGACCTGCTCCCCGCCGGCCACCAGCTCCGAGACGATGCGGGGGGCGTCCTCGCGAGTCGACCCCTCGTAGGTATGCACCCCGGACGCAGTCTCCACCTCGACCCCGCGGGGGCGCACGAGGTCCGCGGGACGGCCGCTGCGCACCACGCGTCCGCCCACCAGGAGGACCACCCGGTCGCAGACCAGCTCGACATCGCTCAGCAGGTGCGAGTTCAACAGGACGCTGATGCCCCGCTGGCGCAGCGAAAGCAGCAGCTCGCGCACCGCGCGGCGCCCGGCCGGGTCAAGCGCGCTGGCCGGCTCGTCGAGCAACAGCAGGTGCGGCGTGCCCACCAACGCCTGCGCGATGCCGAGGCGCTGCTGCATGCCCTTGGACATCGCGTCCACCTTCACCCCGCGCGCCTCGCCAAGGCCGACCAGGTCGAGCAGCGCGGCCCGTTCGGCTGCACCCCCCCGCGAGCGCGAGAGCCCCTGGTGGAGCTCTATCACCTCCTCGGCGGTGAGCCAGCCGGGGAAGCGAAACAGCTCGGCGAGGTAGCCGAGACGCGACAGTGCCTCGCCCGAGCCCGCGGGCGCCCCGCACACCGACACGCTCCCGCCGCTTGGCCGAAGCAGGCCGCAGGCGCTCTTCATCAAGGTGGTCTTGCCGGCCCCGTTCGGACCGAGCAGGCCTACGAGCTCGCCCCGGGCGAGGGTTAGGTCCACCGACTCCAACGCCAGCTTGGCCCCGTAGCGCTTGGACAGACCGTGGCACTCGAGCACCTCGGACACCGGGCGCAGTGTAGGAGGCTCCGGTCGTAGCCTGACCCCGGTGAGCCTGCCCGACCAGGTCCGCGAGCACTGCGCCGAGCTGGCCGGCCGGGCGCGCTGGGTCTCGATCGATGTGGACAGGCTCGGGTCGGTGGAGCCCGGCCCCGAGCCGGCACTGGACCCCCAGAAACCAGGGGGCTCCGCCCCCTCAGGGGGCCACGCCCCCTACAGCCGGGCTGAGCCCGGCACACCCCCGGGTTACTGCCGTGAGGAGGTCTGCGCCTACTGGCTCACCCTCGACGCGATCAACTTCGGCTCGGGCTGGTTTCCCACCCTGCGAAAGCGCCCTGGCTGCTCGGGGTACTTCACGGTCGCCCGGTCACTGGCCGATCGCTTTCGCTCCGCCGGGCCCTGGTCGGCCTCCGGGCTGCGGCTGCTGAGCGCCGGGGACGTGGCCGAGGTACTGGGCCAGGATCCCGGCCATGACCTCATGGACCTCTACGCAGAGGCGCTGCGCGACCTGGGGCGCTTCCTGGGCGACCGCGAGGCGGTCGACGTGGTGGACGGCGCCGGGGGATCGGCGGTGGCGCTGGCCGAAGAGCTTGCCCGTGGGATGCCGTTCTTCGAGGACCCGGGCTTCTACAAGCGCGCGCAGATCACGCCGAACGACCTCTCGCTCGCCGGAGCGGCCGATTTCTCCGACCTCGACGACCTGACGATCTTCGCCGACAACCTCGTGCCGCACGTCCTGCGTGTCGACGGGGTGCTGCGCTACGCAACCGATCTGAGTTTCCACATCGACTCGGGGCAGCTGCTGCCGCCCGGCGCGCAGGAGCAGGAGATCCGCGCGTGCGCCCTTCACGCCTGCGAGTTGCTCTCCGCCGGACTCGAGGTCCCGCCGCGCACGCTGGACCTGTGGCTATGGAACCGTGGACAGGAGCCGCGCTACAAGGCGGTGCCGCGTCACCGCACGCGCACAACCTTCTACTAGCGGTCCACTAGCGCCCGGGGCGGTCGAGCGACTCGCGGCGGCGCTCGTCGCCGCGCCCGATCCCCATGCCGTCCGCCGCGCCGATCAGCAGCACGGCGGCGATCACGCCGAAGATCGTGCCGAGGAAGTTCAGCTCGAAGATGTCGCCGGTGCCGATCGCGCTGGCCACGACGCCGCCGATGAGCGCCCCGCCGATGCCGAGCAGGATGGTGAGGGCGACTCCGATGCGCTGGCGGCCGGGCAGCAGCAGCCGCGCGATGACGCCGATCACGAGGCCGATGATGATTAGTCCCACGATCTGCACTGGTCAGCCTCCAACCGAGTCGGGTCCGCGACGGTTGGGCAATTCTCGCACCTCGGCGCCCTCGGGCTTGCGCCCCGTGAGCTCGGCCACCAGCTCCTCCAGCTCCCCCACCCGGTTCGCCAGACCGCGGATGGCGTCGGCGACGGGGTCGGGCAGGTGGGCCCAGTCGGCGTCGGGGCCGCTCGGGCGCTCGCCGTCCACGCGCACCGGGTGGCCCGGGTTGCCGACCACGGTGGCCGCGGCCGGGACGTCGTGGATCACCACCGAGTTCGCGCCGATCTTCGCGCGGTCGCCTACCTCGATCGGCCCGAGGAGCTTGGCCCCCGACCCCACCACGACGTCGTCGCCGACGGTGGGGTGGCGCTTGCCGCGCTGGAAGCCGGTGCCGCCCAGCGTCACCTCCTGGTACAGCGTGACGTTGTCCCCGATCTCGGCGGTCTCGCCGATCACCACCCCGGTGCCGTGGTCGATCAAAGGCCCACGGCCGATGCGCGCGGCGGGATGGATCTCCACCCCGGTGATGGTGCGCGTGGCAGCCGCCAGCAGACGCGGTGCGAACGGCACGCCGGCGTCGTGCATCACGTGGGCCACTCGGTGCGACAGCAGGGCCTGCACCCCGCCGTAGGTCAGGAGGATCTCCACCCGGCCCACGTCACGAGCCGCCGGGTCGCGGTCCTGCGCGGCGGTCAGGTCTTCGCGCAGCTCGCGCGAGACGCGGGTGAGGGTGCCTAGTCCGAGCATCTAGAGGGAACAGCCATCAGACCTACGGGGCGAAGAACGGCTGCGAGATGTAGCGCTCGCCCGAGTCGGGCATGACCACCGCTATCCGCTTGCCGCGGAAATCGGGCCGGCTGCCCACCTCGATCGCCGCGTTCAGCGCCGCGCCACAGGAGATCCCTGCCAAGACGCCCTCGCGCCGCGAGCAGCGCCGAGCGGTCACCAAGGCGTCCTCGTCGTCGACGGCGATCACCTCGTCCAGCACCTCGCGATCGAGCACCGCCGGCACGAACCCCGCGCCTATCCCCTGAATCTTGTGCGGGCCCGGAAGCCCGCCAGAGAGCACCGGCGAGGCCTTGGGCTCCACCGCCACGACGTGCAGCGCCGGGTTGCGCTCCTTGAGCCTCCCCCCCGCACCGCTGATCGTGCCGCCGGTGCCCACACCCGCGACCAGCACGTCGACCCGCCCGTCCATGTCGTGCCAGATCTCCTCCGCGGTGGTGCGCCGGTGAACCTCGGGGTTGGCGGGGTTCGAGAACTGGTCGGGGATGAAGGAGTCCTTGCTGCCGCCGGCGATCCGCGTGGCAGCCTCGACCGCCTCGTTCATCCCGCCCATGGACTCGGTGATCTCCACCCGGGCGCCGTAGAGGCGCAGGAGCGCCTCGCGCTCGCGGCTCATCCCCTGTGGCAGGGTCAGCGCGAGGTCGTAGCCCTTGGCCGCGCACACGAAGGCGAGCGCGATGCCTGTGTTGCCGGAGGTGGCCTCGACGATGGTGGTGCGTCCCGGCTCGATGCGTCCCTCGGCCTCCGCCGCCTCGATCATGGCCACGCCGATGCGGTCCTTGACGCTGCCGGCCGGGTTGTACGCCTCGAGCTTCGCGATCAGCTCAGCCGGGCATTCGGGTGCAAGCCGCGTGAGCCGGACCATCGGCGTGCCGCCGACGTGCCCGGCGAGGCAGTCGGGAATCGCACCGGACGGCGAGGAGATTTGCATCCATCCGACAGTACCGTCCGTACACCCCTGCGTGAGCGCGCTCGGACAGGTGGACGCCAACGGTGCCCCACCTTCTCCCCTGCCCCGCCTTGGCGGCCTCGACGAGGTCACCCGGGGTCTAGTCGGACTGCACAAGCAGCTCCACGGGCGCGGCCCGGTACACGCCCGCTCGTTCATATCGGGCGACGCCCTGGTCTGCGTGCTCGGCGGCGGCTTCAGCCAGACCGATCGCGCGCTCGTGACCGCCGGCGAGGAGGAAGTGGTACGAGGCCACCGCGAGGCGATCGGCCGTGTTGAGAGAGAGCGCTTCGCCGAACTCGTCCGCGAGCTGATGGGACGACCGGTGCTGAGCCACCTCAGAGACGCCGACCCGGCTCGCGAGGTCTGCGTCGAGGTGTTCCTGCTCGGTTAGTCGCGCGCGAGCGCGGCGCAGGATGCCAGTGCGTACACCTTCCGCAGCCGCTTGAACACCGCTGCGTCCCCGGCGTCGGGGCTCGACTGCACGCTCACGGAGACCGCGGCCGAGCGCGTGCCTGCGCGCGAGACGGCCGCGAACTGGGTGTAGCCGGGGAAGTTGCCGGTGTGGCCGTAG
>JACCZR010000221.1 GCA_013695855.1 Thermoleophilaceae bacterium | reverse complement strand
TGGGCGAAGGCCGCGTTGCTCTCGGCGACGAGCTCGGGATCGGCGTCCAGGGAACCGGGCACCACGACCACGCGCTCGATGCCCACGTCGCCGAGCTCGTTGATGCGCTCGGCCACCTCGGCGGCGGGGCCCACGACGGCGAAGCGGTCGATGAAGTCGTCCTCGAGCGCCCTGGCATGAGCGGCGCCGGCGCGGCCGTGGCGCGACTCGTCGTAGTCCTCGCTCAGGCGGGCGATGCCCTCGCGCGTGGCCTGCGAGAGGCCGTCGGCGGGCGCGCCCTCGGTGGCAAAGCGGGCGAAGATCGCGGTGCTGCCGCGCACCAGGTCACGGGCCGTTCCCTTGTCGGGGTGGACGGCCACGTTGAGGTAGGCGCCCAGCGACGGCCTGCGGTCGGGCGCCGCCTGCCCGGCGGTCTCGATGGCCCAGCGCAGGCGCTCGGGCTCGGCGCCGACCGAGAAGTCGATGCGCTCGGCGTGCTTGGCCGCGGCGGCGATCACCTTGGGTCCGGTGGCCGCCACGGTCACCGGCACCTTGGGCTCGTCTCGCTCGGCGACCCAGCCGAGGTGGCTCGCGGCGCCGTCGAACTCGGCCTCCTCCCCCCTCAGAAGGGCCTGGATCGCCACCAGGGCCTCCTCCAGCGCGTGAGCCGGGACCGGCTTGCGGCCGATCTGCGTCAGCGCCGAGTCGCCCCGCCCGAGGCCGAGCACGGCGCGGCCCTTCGTCTCCGCCTGAACGGTCGCGGCCGCCGAGGCCGTCACGGCGGGATGGCGCGTGACCGGGTTGGTGACCCCCGGGCCCACGGCTATCCGCTCGGTCGCGGCCCCGGCGAGGCCCACCTCCACCCAGACGTCGGCGTTGAGGTTCTGGCTGTCGGCCACGAGCAGGCCTCCGAAGCCCCACGCCTCGGCGACGCGCGCGGTCTCGGCGACGCGGTGGGGGAAGGCGAAGGTGTGAAGCCAGGCCTCGACGGGCCCAGCGTAGCCCGAACTCCGCCTGCGCCCCTGGGCTGGCGGGCCGGCAGGGACCTCGTGGCCGCGCAGCCCTGGTGACCCGCGGCGGGGTGCTCACGCGCGGGCTCGCGCAAACAGGACGTGGTGATGCTCGGCGTCGGGGTGGTCCTCGCGCTGATCGGCGCGGCCATGCTCGCCGGGCTCATCAGCCCCGGCAGATCACCGCTCGAGGGTGGCGCGAATTGCCCGTAACATCTCCCCGTGGCAGAGCTCCATCACCGCCTGGACGGGCCCGCCGAGGCTCCTGTGCTCGTGCTCTCGAACTCACTCGGCACGACCCACGAGATGTGGGACCGCCAGCTCCCCGCCCTCGTCGAGCGCTTCCGCGTTGTGCGCTATGACTCGCGCGGGCACGGCCGCTCGCCGGTGCCCCCGGGGCCCTACGAGATGGCCGACCTCGGCGGCGACGTCGTCGAGCTGCTCGATCGCCTGGAGGTCGAGCGCGCGAGCTTCTGCGGGATCTCGCTCGGAGGGATGGTGGGGCTGTGGCTGGCGATCAACGCGCCCGAGCGGATCGAGCGCCTCGCGCTGTGCTCCACCTCGGCCCGGCTGCTCGACCCCGAGGAGTGGGCCGAGCGCGCGGCGACGGTGCGCGAGCAGGGCGTGGTCGCTCTCGCCGACGCCACCATCGAGCGCTGGTTCTCACAGGACTTCCGCGAGGCCGAGCCCGAGCTGGTCGACGGGGTCCACCGCATGCTGGTCGAGACGCCCGCCGAGGGCTACGCGGGCTGCTGCGAGGCGATCGGGGGCCACGACGAGCGCGAGCGGCTGAGTGAGATCACCGCGCCGACGCTCGTGGTCGCCGCCGAGGACGATCCCGCCGCGCCGCCCGAGCACGGGAGGCTGATCGCCGAGGGGATCGAGGGAGCGCGGCTCGAGATGTTGCGAGAGGGCCGCCACCTATGCAACATCGAGCTTCCAGAGCAGTTCAACCGGAGCCTGGTGGAGCACCTGGAGTGACCTGGGCGGCGAGCTCTCGCTGCGCTGGCAGGACGTGTAAGCGCGGCAAAAGGGGTACAAGGTCAGGCGTGACCACCCTCGGCATCGTCGTCCTGGCCGCCCTTGCCCTCATCGCGGTGGCCGCGCTCGCCGCGCTGTTCTTCGAGCGCCGCGCCGGCATCGAGCGCCGCAGGGCAGCCGAGGCCGAACGCGACCTCGCGCAGGAGCAGGTCGCCGAGGAGCGCGAGCACCTCTCGCGCCTCAACGACCGCGTCCGCATTGCCGAGGAGTCCGCGCAGTCGGATCGCGAGGCGCTGGACATCGAGCGCGGGCGGACGGCGAAGCTCACCAGCGCGCGCCGGGCCGAGCGCGGATGGGCGCGCGAGCTGCGGGAGCAGCTGATGCACCTCCAGCGCGAGAACTCCGTCCTCGCCGACGAGACCAGCGACGTACGCAAGCTCGTGCTCAGGGTGGCGGTCGATCTCGTGGAGGCCGAGAAGGGCCTCCTGCTGGCGCAGGCCGACGAGGACCGCGACGGAGACCTCGACCTCGTCTGCCACCTGGGCTTCGAGCACGACCCCGAGCACAGCGCGGTGGTGCAGCGCTTTGCGACGAAGGTGATGGAGCGCGACGCCACCGTCCGCGAGGACGAGAGCGCGAAGCTCGAGGGCGACAGCGCACCCGCCGACCAGGAGATCCACAACCTCGTGGCCGTACCCGTCTACATCGGCGACGACTTCGCCGGTGTGGTGGTCTGCGCGAACCGCGACGGGGGCTTCGAGGAGCTCGACGACGATGTGCTGCTCGCCCTCGGCGACCACGCCGGGACGGCTCTCAACAACAGCCGCCTGCACGGGGAGCTGCGCACCTCGTACGTCTCGACCGTGCGCATGCTGGCCGACGCCATCGAGGCCAAGGACCCCTTCCTGCGCGCGCACTCCGACGAGGTGTCAGGCTACGTGGCCGCGGTGGCCGACCGGCTCGAGCTCGGACCCCGCCGGCGCGAGGAGCTCGTGTTCGCCTCGCTGCTGCACGACGTCGGCAAGATCGGGATCAGCGAGCGGATCCTTCTCAAGCCGGCGGCCCTCACGCCTGAGGAGTTCGACGTCGTCAAGCTCCATCCGCGCATCGGCTACCACATC
>JACCZR010000218.1 GCA_013695855.1 Thermoleophilaceae bacterium | reverse complement strand
GCGCGACAGCGGGAACCGCCGCGGGTCGAGCGGCTCGCCCGAAGGCACGCTGCGCCACGCGACCAGAGCCTCGGCCCCGCAGGCCGGGCAGTCGCCTAGCGCAGCGCCGTCCGCCACCACTCGACCGCGTCGCCCACCGTCCGCTCGAGCGCGATCTCCGGGGTCCACCCGCTGAGGCGGGCGGCCGAGCCGCGTATCTCGGGGACGTCGTGGGCGCGCACCCGGGCCGGGTCTATCTCGTGGTGCAGAGTCAGCGGGGTCGTGGCGTCGAGCATCTGCAGCAGGTCGCGGACACTCGCGGTGCGCCCCGAGCAGACGTTGTAGGGCCCGGGCTCGAGGAAGATCGCGTGCGCGTAGGCGCGCACCACGTCACGGACGTCGGTGAAGTCACGCCGCGAGTCGGCGTTGCCCGTGCGGACCACGACCTCCGCGAGCTTCTCGGCCTCGGCCTCGGCCACCTGCCGCGTCAGGGCGCCGACCACGTAGAGGTCCGCCTGCCCCGGCCCGGCGTGGTTGAAGGCGCGGGTCCGGACCACCGTCAGGCCGTGAGCATCCGCGTACTGGGCGCCCAGGAGGTCGCACGCCGCCTTGGAGACCGCGTAGGGGTTCTGGGGGCGCAGCGGAGCGTCCTCGTCCACGGGGAGGCGGTCCGGCGGGCCGTAGACCTCGCCCGAGCCGGCGAGCAGCACGGCCGCGTTCGGCGCTTCGAGGCGCACCGCCTCGAGCACGTTGAGCGTGGTGGCCAGATTGGCGGACAGGGTCGCCCCGGGGTCGTCCCACGAGGCCGGCACCGAGGCCTGGGCGGCCAGGTGGAAGACCGCCGTGGGCCGCAGGGCGGCCACCGCCCCCCGGACGGCCTGGGCATCGCCGAGGTCGAGTGTCGAGCGCGGCGGCGCGGTGACCTCCTCGCCGCCTGAGCGCAGATGGGCCACCAGGTGGGTGCCGGCAAAGCCGCTCCCGCCGGTGACCAGTACCGGGGTCAGCTCTCGGCCCGGGTGCCCGCCAGCCGCTGGCCGCGCATCCACTCGACCGTCTGGGCGATCCCCTCGCGCACGCCGATGCGGGCCTCCCAGCCCAGCACGTCACGCGCCTTGTCCACCGAGGGCCAGCGGCGCTGCACGTCGACCTCGAAGCTCGGCGTGTGCACGAGCTCGAAGGCGTGGGGGTCCTCGCCGCAGGCCTCCCACACCACCCGCGCGATCTCCGCCACCGTCATCTCCTCCGAGGCCGAGACGTTGAAGTCCTCGTTCTCGCCCGCCGGGTGGGTCATGGCGGTCACGACGCCGTCGGCGATGTCGTCCACGTGCGTCAGGGTCCGCGTCTGCTCGCCGGTGCCGAAGATCTCCAGCGGCCGCTGGCCGCCCAGCACCTTGTTGATCAGGTCGGGCACCGCATGGGCGATGCCGGGCTCGTCGTCGGCCAGCTCGCCGGGGCCGTATGCGTTGAACGGCCGGCAGATGGTGAACGGCAGCCCGTGCTCGTCGTGCAGCGCGCGGCAGTAGACCTCGCCCGAGAGCTTGGAGAAGCCGTAGGCGGACACCGGCGTCGGCGTGGAGTCCAGATCGGACTCGTGCGTGGGAAACGAGGCGGCCCGCTCGAAGACCATCGACGAGGACACGTAGACCAGGCGCTCGACCCGCGCGTCCAGCGCCGCCCGCATCACCGCGTTGTAGAGCGCGTTGTTGACCTCGAGCAGCGTGTGGGGCAGCTTGTGGAAGTTGCCTATTCCGCCCACGATCGCCGCAAGGTGGAGGGACACCGAGCAACCCTTGGTTGCCCGGCGCGCCTCGCCGAGGTCGCGAAGGTCGCCCTCGTGGACCTCGCAGGCGTCGCGCATCCAGCTCGGAGCGCGACGCTGGTCGGACACGCGCACCTCGATTCCCGGCTCGTCGAGCAGCCGGCGCACCACCGCGCTGCCGATGGTGCCCGCGCCGCCGGTCACGAGAGCCCGCGTCACGACAGCCCGATCTCCTCGGCCCCTGCGCCCGGCACCGGTGGGGGCAGCGAACCGGCCGGTGCCTCGTCACCCGGGAAGGGCGCCTCCTCGGCCCTGGAGTCGAGAGTCATCAACACCTGCCAGTGAAAGCCGCGGATCGCCGGGGCAGTGACTCCGGTGACGGTGAGGCCGAGCTCGCGCGCGCTCTCGACGACCCACCCGCGGTCGAAGATCACGGCGTTCGTAGGGTCCACCGGGTTGATGTACAGCGCGTTCTGGAAGCTCTGCATCATCGGGTAGTCGTTGCGGTCGCAGAAGAACCAGGTGGCGGCGAACGTCCCCCCGGGCTCGAGCACACGCGCGACCTCGTTCAGGTACGGCGAGGCCTGCTCCTCCACCAGGTGGGTGAACACGGAGTGGGCCAGCACAAGGGAGAAGGAATCGTCGGCGGCCGGGAAGGGCGCCCAGAGGCTGTGCTCCCCCCGGGGATTGAGGCCCAAGTTGTGGACGTCGTGATGGTGGAACTCGAAACCCGGCGCCACCGGCTCGAGCTGCGTCTTGCACCAGCGGATCATCCCTCGGTGCAGGTCGATGCCGACGTAGCGCCGCGGACGGCGGCGCTGCTGAAGCAGCTGACGGGCCAGCCG
>JACCZR010000156.1 GCA_013695855.1 Thermoleophilaceae bacterium | reverse complement strand
GCGCAGCCTGCGCCTCGCGGGACTCGACCCCTCCGACGCCGCCCGCGAGGGCGAACAGCTGTCGGTGGGCGAGCAGCAGCGCGTGATGCTGGCCCGCGCGCTGGCGCTCGAGCCTGAGGTGCTGCTGCTCGACGAGCCGACCGCTGCGCTGGACGAGTCCTCGCGCGGCGGGGTGGAGCGCACCCTCGCGCAGCTGGCCGCAGAGGGCCGGGCTTCGATGGTGCTGGTAACCCACGAGCGCGCTCAGGCTGACCGGCTGGCGGACCGTGTGATCACCCTGTCGAACGGACGGGTGAGCGGATGACCTCGATCGACGTATCCCTTCGCGAGGTCGCCCTGGCGCTCGTGCTGGTGGCGCTCGCGGCCGGGGTGTCGCTCTGGCGGCGGGCGGAGCTCGAAAAGGACCTGGGCCTGGCTGTGCTGCGCTCGTTCCTGCAGCTGACGGCGGTGGGCTACGTGATCCAGGCTGTGTTCGACTCCGACAGCCTCTGGGTGGTCGTCGGGCTACTCAGCGCCATGGTCGCCCTCGGCACCTTCACGGCCCGCGGCCGCGCCCGGGCGGTGCCCGGCGCGCTGTTGGCGCTCGGGCTGGCCCTCAGCACGGCCGCCGCGGTCACGCTGGGCCTCGTGCTGGCGCTTGGCGTCTTCGAGCCCGAGCCGCGCTATCTCGTCCCCGTGGGCGGCATGGTGATCGGCAACGCGATGACTGCCGCTGCCGTGGCGCTGAACCGCCTGGCCGACGAGATGAGCTCGAGCGCGCGCGAAATCGAGGCCGCGCTGGCTCTCGGGGCCACCGCTCGTCAGGCCACGTCGGGCCTCGTGACGCGGAGCCTGCGCTCGGCGATGATCCCGCTGGTCGACCAGACCAAGACCACGGGGCTGATCACCTTCCCGGGGATCATGGTCGGAATGCTCCTGGCCGGTGCGGACCCGATCGACGCCGTTCGCCTGCAGTTGGTGATCCTCTGGATCCTCCTCGGCAGCGTGGCCCTCGCCTCTCTGATCGCGACCTCTCTGGGCCTGCGGGGCTTCTTCACACAAGCACACCAGCTGCGAGAGCCGCCCAGCCCGTAGCCTTGAAGGCATGAGCGAGACGGAGGCCGCCTCTCCTCCCTTCCTCCCCAAGCCGCGCCTGCGTGGGGTCTCGCACCAGTGGGCCTTCTTCGTCTCGGTGGTGATCGGCGCTCTGCTCGTGGTCTTCGCTCCAGGTGGGGAGCCGAGGCTGGCGGCGGCGATCTACGCCCTGAGCAATGCCGGCCTGTTCGGCGCGAGCGCGCTCTATCACCGCGTCAACTGGTCCTCGCTCGGCGCGCGGCGCTGGATGCGCCGGCTCGACCACTCGATGATCTTCGTGCTGATCGCGGGCTCGTACACGCCCTTCGCGCTGCTGGTCCTCCACGGCACGCTGGCCACGGTGGTTCTACTGGTGGTCTGGGGCGGCGCGGTGGGGGGCGTGATCCTCAAGCTGCTGTGGATCGACGCTCCGAAGACGCTGGTCGCCGCGGTGTACGTGATGCTCGGCTGGGTGGCAGTGGCCACCTTCCCCCAACTGCTCGAGGAGGTGGGGGTGGGGGGCACCTCGCTCGTGGCGGCAGGCGGCCTGCTCTACACGATCGGCGCGGTCGTCTACGCCCGCCAGCGTCCCGATCCGGCACCGGCGGTCTTCGGCTACCACGAGGTCTTCCACGCGCTGGTGATCGGCGCGGCGGCGCTGCAGTACGCGGCCGTCGCGTTCTTCGCGCTTCCCCACGGCTGAGGGTCTCTGGGGCACCGGCCTTCCGAGCCGGGCCTAGGCCCCGTCGTCGCGGAGCGCAGCCGGATGTGGCCGTGCACGGTGGCCAGCTCGACCAGCCGGCCGCTCTGCGTCACGTCGATGTGCCGCCCCGGCGACGGTTAGCCTCAAGCGGCGATGAACGAGCTCGACGCCCTCTGGGCGCTCCTCGTCGCAGGAGCGGCGGCGCTCGTGCTCACACCGCTCGCCGCTCGGCTGGCTCGCCGGGTCGGAGCGGTCGCAACGCCGCGCGATCGCGATCTCCACGAGGCGCCCACTCCGCGCATGGGGGGCCTTGCGATCCTCGCCGGCGTCCTTCTTGCCGGCGCGCTGTTCCTGCCCGGCGGCAAGGAGACCCGCGGCGTCCTGCTCGGCGCCGCGACTGCCGCGCTGTTCGGCGCACTGGACGACAAGTTCGACCTGCCGCCGGCCGTGAAGCTGGCCGGGCAGTGCCTCGCCGCGGCGATCCCGGTGGCCTCCGACGTCTACGTCGAAACGGTGACTCTGCCCTTTGTCGAGCCCCTGAACCTGAGCGGCTTCCTCTTCGAACTGGCGGGAGTGCAGGTCGTGCTCGGGATGCCGCTCACCCTCCTCGGCATCGTGGCCACGATGAACGTCGTCAACTTCACCGACGGCGCCGACGGGCTCGCCGCGGGCGTCTGCACCATCGCCGCCGTGAGCTTCGCGATCATCGCGCTCTCCCTCCAGCGTGACGCCGCGGGCATCCTTGCCGCCCTCACCGCCGGTGCCGCGGCGGGCTTCCTGTGGCACAACTTCCACCCGGCCAGCGTCTTCATGGGGGACTCGGGCTCGAACCTTCTGGGACTCCTGCTGGCTGCCGTGGCCATCCAGGGAGTGCTCAAGACGGCGGCCGTGGTCGCCCTGTTCTTCCCGCTGGTGATCCTGGCGGTGCCCGCTCTTGATGCCACCTTCGTCGTGGCCAAGCGGATCAAGTACCGCAAGCCGGTCTACTCGGCCGACCGCTGGCACTTCCACCACCGCTTTGCGAACATCGGCTTCTCCCAGCGCAAGACGGTGCTCTACCTCTATGCCTGGACCATCTCGCTCGCGGCGCTGGCCCTGGCGCTGCGCTTCGTGCCCTACTCCGAGGACAGCGGAAAGCTGAACCCCGGCTGGACAGCGGTGATCCTCGCATTCGCCGCTGTAGCCCTCGCGGCCAGCATCTACCTGGTCGTGGTGCTCGAGATACTCAAGTTCCGGCGCTTCCGCGAGCGCCAGTTGCGCCGCGCGTCGGAGACGGGGGAGATGGAGGCCCTCAGCGAGCCCGAGATCCGCGCCGAGATCGAGCGTGAGGTGGAGACGGGAGAGTTCGAGGCTGTGTAGCTCTAACTGGGGGGTGCCGCCGAAGGCGGCTGTAGGGGGCGCAGCCCCCCTGGGGCATCCTGCCCGCGCCCTGATGGGATCTGCGCCGTCCCGGCGCAGTAACCGGGCCCGGGCTTCGCCCGCGCCCTCCCTGCCTACAGGACCTGGACGCGCTGGCTGCCCTGCGCCACTCGGAAGCGGCGCAGCGTTCGCGCGGTCCGGGCTTTGGGGTTCATCGCGTCGACCGCCCTGAAGGCCACCTCGAGGCGGTCGGGCCGGGCCTCGAGCACGGCGTAGCCGCGGCTGCGCTGTTCGTTGTAGCGCAGGTGGGGGTTGAGGAGCCCGATGTTGCGGGTCACGAGGTCGAACTGCGCCGGGGTGAGCGGCACGCCCGTGGTCGACTGGATCGACTCGGGAATGCCCAGCGAGGTGATGGAGCCGCCCACGAACTCGGTCGCCACGCTCTCGGGCCCGCGCCCGTCGACGCCCACGTCGCCGGCGAAGTAGGTGTGGATGTCGCCGGTGAGGAACGAGACGTTGTTGATCCCCCGGTCGCGCACGTGGGAGAGCAGCTCGCGCCGCTCCTGGCCGTAGCCGTCCCAAGAGTCCTTGTTAATGGGCTGGCCGGCTGCGGTATCGAGCGACATCACCATCAGTTGGCTGCCGATCAGCTTCCACGTGGAGTCCGAGCGCTGGAGGTTGGTCTTGAGCCAGTCCATCTGCTGGCGTCCGATGAAGCGCCGCCCGCCGCGCTCGGCCTCCGGGCAGGGCACGAACAGCTCATCACCGCAGGGCTGGTCGTCGCGGTAGGAGCGCTGGTCGAGCAGGAACAGCTCGGCGTTGGCCCCGAGGTCCACCTTGCGGTAGAGGAAGTCCCCCAGCGCCGGGTTGCCGCGCACCGGGGCGAAGGGCATGTACTCGAAGAACGCCCGGTAGCCGGCGTCACGGCGTTGCAGGAACGGAACCCGCGTCTGCCCGGTCGCTTCGCCGGGGTTGGCGCCCGCCCAGTTGTCCTCGATCTCGTGGTCGTCCCAGATGGCCACGAAGGGGTGGGCGGCGTGCATGGCCTGCAGGTTGCGGTCGCCGCGGTACATCCGGTACTTGGCGCGGTACTCCGGCAGCGTTTGCACCTCGCCGTCGCGGTTGGCGCCCAGGGTGTCCTTGCGGTCGGCCGGCCCCTCGTAGAAGGTCCGCTCGTACACGTAGTCGCCGAGCGAGATCACCAGGTCGAGGTCTTCGTTGGCCATCGCGGCGTGGGCGCCGTAGTAGCCGGCCTGGTAGTCCTGGCAGGAGAAGAAGCCGACCCTGACCGGCTCGCGCGAGTCGGACGGAGGAAGGGTGCGAAAACGTCCGACCGGGCTGTCCACGTTCTTGGTGTGGAAGCGGTAGAAGTACTCGCGCCCGGGCTTGAGGAACTTGCCGCGCAGCCGCGTCTCGACCGTATGGTCGGAGCTGGACCTGGCCCGTACGTCGCGGCGGTGAACCACCCGCCGGAACTCGGGGTCTCGAGCCACCTCGAGCTTGAGCAGCCGGTCGCGGCGAAAGCCGTCCAGGCGCGTCCAGACCACGGTACCGGTCTTCGAGAAGGGCGCGCCCGCGGCGACGCCGAGCGAGAAGGCGCCGTTCTTGGCGAAGGGGGTTCGGCGGCGACGGGCGCGCCGCGCCATCGCCGGGTCCACCGGCACCCCGCCGAGGATCAGCCCACCGTAGCCGGCGGCCGCCGCCCCGATGAACTCTCGCCGATCGCACGCCTTCACCCGAGCAGGATGTCCCACACCTGAATGGGATCTGTGACGGTCTTGTAAAGAGGGCCGCTCGGCGGCGATTTCCGTCGGGTTGACGTTTGACCGAACTATTCGGTCGAAAAGCAGCAGCGTGACCCGGAGCCGGGACTCGGGCTCAGAACAGGCTGGCCTGGATGCCCTGGCGCTCCCGTGGTCGGC
>JACCZR010000154.1 GCA_013695855.1 Thermoleophilaceae bacterium | reverse complement strand
TAGCCCTCCTCGAGCTCGCCGGCCGCCACGTTTGCGATCACGGTGACCTCGTGGCGGAGGTGGTCAAAGGCCACCAGCAGATCGACGATCATCACCGCCAGCTCGGGCACCCCGACGTCGTCGGGGTTGCCGGATCCGACGCTGGGCTCCGCGCCGCGCACGAGGTCGTAGCCGAACAGGCCGACCGCGCCGCCCGCGAGCGGCGGCAGCCCTGCGACGGGTGCCAGGCGCAGCCGGCCCAGCTCATCCTCGACCGCCGCGTAGGGATCGGCGGCGGTGCGCTGCGCTCCGTCCACCGTGAGCCGCCCCCCGTCGGAGCGGATCACCGCCCGCGGGTGAAAGCCGAGAAAGGACCAGCGCCCAAAGCGCTGCCCCTGCTCGGCCGACTCGAGCAGGAACGACGGGCCCTCGCCGCGCAGCTTGAGGTAGGCCGACACCGGGGTCTCGCAGTCGGCGATGAAGGTGTGGCGCAGGGGGATCAGGTCGCCCTGAGCCGCCAGCGCGCGAGCTTCCTCGAGCGTGGGACTCAGCTCGAGCGCGCCGGAGTCGAGACGATGCGCAGGATTCGCCATCCGTGCCCCGTCCTCGTCAGCGGCGACGGGCATTGAGGACGTCGAGGGCGTCGGCCAGCGCGAGGTCTCGTGAGGCCAGCAGGACGCTCAGGTGATAGAGCACGTCGGCGGCCTCCTCGGCCACGCGCTCGCCGGATTCGCCGGCTCCGGCGCGGGCCACCTCCTCGGCCTCCTCACGCACCTTCTCGCCGATGAGCGGAGGGTCGGCCAGCAGCCGCGCGGTGTAGCTCTCCTCGCGCGAAGCGCCACGCCGGTCGGCGATCACCCGCTCGAGCGCCGGCAGCGCCTCGTGCGGCGCGGACTCGGTGTCCCCGCGGTGAAAGCAGGTCCGCTCGCCGGTGTGGCAGGCCGGACCGGCCGGCTCGACCAGGGCCAGCAGCGAGTCTGCGTCGCAGTCGTAGCGCAGGCCCCGCAGGCGCTGCACGTTCCCCGAGGTCTCGCCCTTGTGCCACAGCTCGCCCCGAGAGCGGCTCCAGAAGTGCATCTCGCCCGTCTCGCGCGTGCGCGCGAGCGCCTGCTCGTCCATGTAGGCCAGGGTGAGCACCTCCCCGGTGCGCCAATCCTGGACTACGCAGGCCACGAGGCCTCGGTCGTCGAAGGCGATCTCCACGGGTTCATTGTCACAGCAGGCCGGAAGGGGACGCCGGTGCTCTATGCGCGCGGCGAGGCTGGACTCGCCAGCATGGTAATACCATCGAGTATTACTTTCGCTACGCTCGAGGCATGCGCGTAACGAGCAAGGGCCAGGTGACGATCCCACAGAAGGTCCGAGAGCAACTGGGCATCACGCCGGGCAGCGAGGTGGACTTCCAGCTCGACGAGCGTGGCGCGCGACTTGTCCGGGTCAGCCCTGGCGAGGGCAAGACCCTGGCCGCCCGGATGCGCGGCAGCGCCACCGTGGCGCTGAGCACCGAGGAGATCATGGCGCTCACCCGCGCCGATGACTGAGGAACCCGCGGCAGGGGTCCTTGTCGACTCCAATGTCCTCTTGGACCTCTTCACCGACGACCGCGTGTGGGCGGCGTGGTCTGAGGCGCGCCTTGCCGAGGCCTTCGATGCCGGACACGTCGTGATCAACCCGATCATCTACGCCGAGATCTCCGTCGCCTTCGAGGGCGTCGAGACACTCGAAGCGGCGTTGCCCGAGCAACTGGGACGCGAAGCCCTGCCGTGGGAGGCGGCGTTCCTGGCCGGGAAGTGCTTCGTCGACTACCGCCGCCGCAAGGGGACCAGACGCTCACCACTACCCGACTTCTACATCGGCGCCCACGCCGCCGTCACCGGCCGCGCGCTGCTCACACGTGACGCCAACCGCTACCGAACCCTGCTGCCGGCCCTTGCGCTGATCAGCCCGTAGGCCCCGCGCGGGCGGCCGGGCGCAGTGACAGCTCTCGGCTTCCAGCTACAGCATGCGAGCCATGATCAGCACCGAGCGCAGGGAGCCATCCCGCCGGCGGCAGTGGTCGCGTCGCAGACCCTCGAGCTCAAACCCCGCCGAGACATAGAGAGCGATCGCCCGAGCGTTGTCTGGCCAGACCTCGAGCTCGAGCTTGTGCGCACCGCAGCAGCGGGCGTGCTCGAGGGCTGCCCCCAGCAGGGCACGCCCGCCTCCTGACCCGCGCGCCCTGGCAAGGATCGCCATTCCGAGGGAGAGGACGCCGGGAGCCCTGCTCTCGTGAACACCTGCGCTTCCCACAACCCCACCACCGTCCTCGAGCACCCACAGCGCTGCCGGGCCCTCGTCCTCGATCGTCTCGCGCAATCGCCGGGCGCGAGCCTGGGTGTCGACGGGCGGCTCGGTGGCGATCCACCCCTCCTCGGCAACCGCGGCCAGCACGCGGACCATCGCGTCGGCGTCCTCGCTTCTCGCCTCTCGCACCGTCACGCCTGGTGTTTTCCCAGATCACGGGTGTACCAGCCCCGAGGACCTACCTGTCCGGTCGTCAGGCCGAGCACTCGTGCCGCGGCACGTACGTAGTCGCGCCTCTGAGGGCGCCACACCGGGTCAGTCCCCGGCGAGACGCTCGAGCGTCTCGGCGTGACCCTCGGCGATCTCGTCGATAGTGCAGCTGCCCGGCTCACTCGATCCCCAGCCGGTCGAGCAGGCCTTCGTCACGGCGCCAGCCGCGGCGCACACGAACGCTGAGGTCCAGGTGGACGCGGCGGCCGAGCGTGGCCTCTATCTCCTCGCGGGCAGCCGTGCCCACCGCCCTCACCATCGAGCCGCCACGGCCGATCAGGATCCCCTTCTGGGACTCGGACTCCGTCCACATCCGGGCCTCGATCACCACCAGCCCGTCGTCGCGCTCGGTGATCTCGTCGACCTCGACCTCGACGGCGTGAGGCACCTCCTCGCGCGTGCGGCGCAGCACCTGCTCGCGCACCAGCTCGGCCAGGCGCACGCGCTCGGGCAAGTCGCTGCGGTCGCCCGGCGGGTAGAGGAACGGGCTCTCCGGCATCAGGGCCGCCAGGTGCTCGGCCAGCGCCGGCACGCCCTGCCCGGTCTTGGCGCTGATCGGAAAGATCTCGCCGTTGAGCCCAAGCGCGGCGGCGGATTCGAGCGCCGCCAAGGTGCGGGCGCGGTCCAGGGCGTCCACCTTGTTGACGGCGATCACCGCCGTTGCCCCCGCCTTTGCGATCGCACGGGCGATGTAGCTGTCGCCCGGGCCCGCCTCCTGCTCTCCGTTGAGCACGAACAGCGCGGCGTCGGCGTCCGCCAGCGCGCGCTCGACCTGGCGCTGCATGCGCTCGGTCAACACGTCGCGCGGGCGTTGGACGCCCGGCAGGTCCACGAGCACGAGCTGCCAGTCGGGCCCGGTGGCCACGCCCCGGATCTCGCGCCGGGTGGTCTGCGGCTTGTCGGAGACGATGGCCACCTTCCCCCCCACCACCCCGTTGACCAATGTGGACTTGCCCGCGTTGGGCCGTCCGGCCAGGGCCACGAACCCCGCGCGGGTCATCGATCGGACCGGTGCTCTCCCACAAGCGACGCCAGCACCCGGCCCTGGAGCGCGAGCATCTCCCCCGAATCGGTCTCGTGGTCCATGCCGCACAGGTGCAGCACGCCGTGCACGGTGGCCTCGGTGAGGTCTTCGGTGTGCTCGGGGCAGATCACCACGTCGCCCAGCTCGCGCGGACCAGCGCCAGGCTCCTCGTCGATCGGGAACGAGAGCACGTCGGTCGGCTCGTCGCGACTGCGGTGCTCGCGGTTGAGCTGGCGGATGCGCACGGACTCGACCAGGGCGACCGCCAGGTGACCCTCCGCGACGCCCGCCGCATCCAGAGCTGCCAGCGCGGACGCGCGCAGCTCCTCGGGCGCGTCAATCAGCTCCAGGTCGATCAGGCTCAGCGCGCCTGGCGCAGGCCGGGGGCCTGGTTCTGCGAGTAGGCGTCGTAGGCGGCCACGATGCGCTGCACGAGCTTGTGGCGCACCACGTCCTCGCCGCCGAAGCGCACGAACTCGATCCCCTCCACCGACTCGAGGATCTCGCCGATCACCAGCAGGCCCGAGCGCTGGTCGGTCGGCAGGTCCACCTGGGTGACGTCGCCGGTGACCACCATCTTGGAGCCGAAGCCCAGCCGCGTGAGGAACATCTTCATCTGCTCGGGGCTGGTGTTCTGAGCCTCGTCGAGGATCACGAAGGCGTCATTAAGCGTTCTACCCCGCATGAAAGCCAGCGGCGCGACCTCGATCACCCCCCGCTCGAGGTGCTGGTTCACGCGCTCGGGCTCGAGCATCGCGTAGAGGGCGTCGAAGAGGGGGCGCAGGTAGGGGTCGACCTTGGCCATCACGTCGCCGGGCAGGAACCCCAGTCGCTCGCCGGCCTCGACCGCTGGACGGGTGAGCACGATCCGGTTGACCTCGCGCCGCGACAGCGCCGCCACCGCCATGGCCACGGCGAGGAAGGACTTGCCCGTGCCCGCGGGTCCGATCCCCACGGTGACGGTGTTCTCGCGGATGGCGTCCACGTAGCGCTTCTGGTTGACCGTCTTGGGCGCGACCTTGAGCGAGCGGTGGCGCCAGACGACGTCCTCGAGGATGCGCCCCGGGCTCTCGCGGCGGTCCAGGGCACCCGCTACGGCTTCGATCGTCCCCGGCGCGATCTCGAGGCCCTGGCGCACCAGGTCGGAGACCTCGCGCACGACCTCGGCGCCGGCCTCGACGTCGGGATCCTCGCCGTCCAGCGTCAGCACGTTTCCCCGCAGGAAGACCTCGCAGTCCAAGTGGTCCTCCAGCGTCTTCATCACCGCGTCCCCGGGCCCGGCCAGCTCGGTCGCCACCTCGTCGGGGAGCTCCAGCTGCGTCCGCACTACTGGGGGAGGCGCTCCCGCACCACGGCACTCACGCGCTTGCCGTCGGCCCGGCCGGCCACCCTGGGCATGACCGCCGACATCACCTGGCCCATGTCCTTCACAGACGAAGCGCCGGTCTCGCTCACGGCCTGTTCGACGAGCGTCCCGAGCTCTGCGTCCTCGAGCTGGGCCGGCAGGTAGGGATCGATCAGCTCCACCTCGCGGCGCTCTGTGGCGGCCAGGTCCGTGCGACCCGCCTGCTCGTAAGCCTCGGCGGCCTCCACGCGGCGCTTTCGCTCGCGCTGGAGCACCGCCACCTCGTCAGCGGCTCCTTCCTTCTCGGCCTTCTGGAGCTCTGACACGATCAGTCGCAGAGCGCCCGCGCGGTCGCGGTCGCCCGCCTTCAGGGCGGCGACTGCGTCATCCTGCACCTGTTGGAGCACGGCCACGAACAGAGTGTAGGTGGGCCAATCCGGGCCGCCACCCTCGATTGCTACGGCACCTTGGTGGACTGGGAGGGCGGCGCCGCTTCCTTCCTGTACGACCTTGCCCGTCGCTGCGGGGACAAGGAGCCCGAGCCCGGCGCGGTGCTGCGCGAGCGCTGGGAGGCGCTGCAGTTCGA
>JACCZR010000240.1 GCA_013695855.1 Thermoleophilaceae bacterium | reverse complement strand
GACGTGGCCCGCGAGATCGACGACGAGATCCGCCGCGTGGTCGAGGACGCCCACCAGACGGCGCGCTCGGTGCTCGAGGGCCAGCGCCACAACCTCAACCTGACGTCGGAGATCCTGCTGCGCCGCGAGACCATCGAGCGCGAGCAGTTCATCAAGTTGCTCGATGGGCAGCCCGAGCTCGAGGTCTTCGGGCCCGACGAGCCGGTGCACCCGCAGCAGCAGCCGCCGGCCGCTCCGGAATCGCCCGCGGGCAAGCCGGAGCGAAAGCCCCGCCCGCTGCCCCGCCCCGGCCTGGCCGGCGGAACGGCGGACATGCGCGGCTCGCTGGACGCGCCCGAGAAGCCCTAGCCTCCGGCCGCTTCGCGGCATCGGTGCCGTCTCTCGGGTCGGGTCGGCGCAGTCAGCAGCTCACTGCATCGCGCATGGTGCGACAGGCTTCGGCCATGCGAGGTGCTGAGAGCGTCACGACGGGGCGGCGGAGTGCGTCTCGTCGGAGGGTGTGCAGGTTGTCGAAGTTCACCACGCAGTCGCTCGGTACGCCATCGCGCTCCGCCGTCAGGGGCAGCTCGGATATGAGCTCGCGGGGGGTTCGCGTGAGGGCGGCGACCACGATCGACCCGATGCGATCGGCGATCGGATCGCGGGTGAGCACCAGCACCGGTCGGTCGCCGCCGGGCGTGGCGGCGAACCAGATCTCACCTCGCCGCATCGTTCCAGTCGGTCCAGTCTTCAGCCGGCCCCCAGTCTGCGATCTCTGACAGCGAGAGCTCGTCATCGGTGAGCGGCATCTGCTCTCGACGCGCTACATCGATCTCGCTTCGGAGCTTCACGAGGTGGCCGTGCAGGGCCTCACGCAGCAACTCGGAGCGGTCAACGCCAAGGGTGGCCACCCAGCGCTGCACTTCGGCAGCCTCGGCGTCCGCGACCCGGAAGCTAAGCATCGTCATACATTGAAGATACTACGTATGACAAATTGCGATGACTCAGCGCCAGCGCACGGGCTGGTTTCTGGTCGTTGCCCTGCTCGTGGTCTTCGGGATGCTGCGCCGAGGCACCCGCCGTGTGACCGCGCTCGATCACCCGTCCCTCGACGAGCGCGACCTGGCGGCTCGCGACCGTGCGTTCCGGCTTGCCTATCCGCTGCTGATGGTGGTGGTGCTCGTCACGTTCGTGGTGATGGTCCTCGACGCCACCGAGATCACCCGACTCCTCGAGCGAGGGCCTGCCTTCGAGTCTCACGAGACGATGTCCTGGGTGGGCACCGCGGACATCCGCAGCGCTCTCCTCTGGGTCGCGCTGTGGTGGGTCTACCTGCCCACTGGAATCCTCGCCTGGCGGGAGCCTGACGCGATCGGGCTCGGCCGAGGGGCCTCACCGGGGGTGCCCGAGCAGACTCGGGACGCTCTACTCGGGCTGGCCCTGGGGGCGGGGCTGGTCCTGGGCCTGTTCGCCTCCACCGCCCCTTGGGGCCTGCTTGCGCTCACCTCAGCTCTGGCGCTGCTCGGCGGCCTGGCCCGGCGCGAGGCCGGGCAGCCGCCGGTGGCTTCGTCGACGCTGCGGGCGACCGGCATCGTGTTGATCGGTGGCGCAGCCGCCCTGGTGGTCCTGACGGTGAGGAGCCCAACCACCGTCGCCGTGGCCACGGGGGCACTCGCAGCAGGCCTCACTCTCGTGGTCATCGCGTCGCGCGGCGGCTGAGCTGCTGAGCCCCCCAGGCCGAGCGCCGAGGATGCTGTCAAGCTCGCCGGATGAGCGGGGAGCCGCGCATCATGGGCATCGTCAACGTGACGCCCGACTCGTTCTCCGAGGGCGGAGGGTTCTTCTAGCACGTTGACGCAATCGCCCACGGACGCAGGCTCGCCGAGGACGGCGCCGACCTCGTGGACGTGGGGGGCGAGTCCACCCGCCCCGGGGCGGAGCCCGTCGGCGCCGAGGAGGAGCGCCGCCGCGTGATCCCCGTGGTGGAGGCGCTTGCCGCCGAGGGGATCGTGGTCTCGGTGGACACCACCAAGGCCGCCG
>JACCZR010000120.1 GCA_013695855.1 Thermoleophilaceae bacterium | reverse complement strand
CCAGCGACCCATCCGTGATCGCGAGCGTGCAGGTGCCGACGTTGAACGGCGCCGATAGGAGTCCCCCCGGCTCCGATGCGGCCATTCGACTCAAGAACAGCAGCAACGCGGACACGGAGTCGGGCTTCTACGTGATCTCAACTAAGCCCCGGGCCTCCGCGGCGGCTGGGGTCGCCCATCGGCCAGCGTCGGCGCCGAGCGCCTCGGGTCCGTGACTGGCTTCCGGTCAAGTCGGGCTGCTCGACTGAGAACGCCGCCGGCGCGTCATGATCGCGAGGAACCCGGCCAGGCCCCAGTAGGCGAGCCCGGCGGGCGACGCGATTCCGGCCCTGAGCTTCCAGGTGAACGAGTCTGGGATTTGGGCCTCTCCTCTGCCGGGGGGATTGTCGATCGTCGCCAGGTGCGTGCCGCCATCGCGAAGGACCGTCAGGTTCTGTTCGCTGGAGTAGCCCGGCTCCCAGCACGGCGTGAGCACGTCGTCGGAGCAGGTTTCGGCGACCTGCGTCGCGTTGGTGAGGACCGGCAGCCAGAACCAGGAGCGGACTCGCAGGGTTTCGTTTGGCGCGTTCTCGCCGAGTCCGGACAGGAAGATCTCCCGCTGGTAGAGCCGGAAGGGAAGAACCGGGAGGAAGCCGAACAGATGCGCGACGTGAACGCTTTCCCCGTTGGGCTCTGCCTCCGTCGGAGGGGGCGCGCCCGCCTCCTTGCTCGCAACGACGCCGAACGGCTGAGCGACGGTGAGCGCGAGGATGAGGGCCAGTACGGTTGGAGCTCGCAAGCCGCGTGACTTCGGGTCCCTCCACGCGGCGACCAGCCAGAGGATGCTGGCTGGTACGAGGAAGAACTCGGCGAACCCGAGGATGCTGTCGAGCGTTTCGATGGCGGCGTTGGTGTCCTCGGCGCTGATGAATAGAAACACCTAGATGGCCAGCGCCAACACGATCCCAGGGGCGGCGAAGTCTCTCACCTTGCCGGCTGCCGACTCAGCGAGCACCCCGCGCGGGCGCCCTCTGTGTGGCAGCTGGACATCGGGGATCGAAACTTAGGTGTGGGAAGCTTTCTACGGACGTGCTCTATGAGGCGAAACGCCGCGCCGCTGCCTATCACAGGCGTGCCGCTGGACGCGGCGCTCGATTCCTGCCGGCCTTGAGCGGGAGGCGAGTGGCAGCCACTCGTCGCCTTCCCTCACGGTCAGCTCGACGGACGGTGCCGGTCGCCTCCGGCGGGAGCCGGGGGGACTAGCGTGCCCGGCGCGGGCGGGTCACGCGCTCGCAGCGGGTCACGCGGTCGCACCGGTCTGCGATCGCCCGGTCGCGGCGACCGGCGCCGCAGCTCACGACATCCCTGGCCGTGCGCTCGCCGAGCGAGCGCAGCTCGCGGGCCTCGAGCCTGTCGGCGCCTGTGCCGCCGCGGAGCACATCCCTGCCGCCGCCGCCGCGGAGACGGTCGTTCCCCGATCCGCCCTCGAGCTTGTCATTGCCGGCGCGCCCATCCAGAAAATCGCGGCCCCCTCCGCCAAGGAGGTTGTCCTGCTTACCGGGGTCCCGGCTGTTGGTCTGGCCGCCGATCAGCCGGTCGTTGCCAGGGCCGCCGTCGAGGTCGCAGAAAGCGCGTCGCGGAAGGCATCTGAGGAGGTCATTGCCACGGCCGCCGTCGAGGTCGCAGAAATCGCTCTGTCCCGGAGAACATCTGAGGAGGTCGTTTCCGGGACCGCCGTCGCCGGTAGTGCCGGTCAGCACATCGTCGCCGGGACCGCCCTCGCCGTCCGGGACGGCCAGCACGTCGTCGCCGGTTCCGCCTGAGACAGGATGACCACCGATGTCAGGGGCGCTGACTCGGTCTTCGAGGTCGCCGAGCTCCACAGGACCGAGGCTCTCTGCCCTGCAGGCCACCGCGAACATGTCCACGCGCTCGCACCCCCCGCCCGGCTGGATCGTCGAGCTGTGGTCGCGCACTAGGTAGCGATACAGGACGAAATTGCCTCTGCGAGCGAGTGCTTCGTAGGCGATGCTGACGTCGTTGACCTCGCCGGGCGCCGCGGTGAAGACCACCATGTCCGCCGGGCAAGCCGAGTACTTGCCGCACGCCGAGCCCTCGGGTGGCTCGCGGAAGGGCTCGACGCGCACGGTCGCGGCGCCGGCCGCCCCGGGCAGTGCCAGCAGGAGCGCAAGGCTTACCGGCAGAGTTCGGAGAGGTCGAAAGTTAACGTGCATGTGTCCGCGTTTCCCCCTGGCCCATCGTTGTCCGTAACCCGCCGTCGGACGGAGAGTTTCGAAGCGAGCCAGCCACACCAGGAGCCCGCCCTGGCTGTCAGACGGCCAGCACTGCCGTGCGCTCGGCGTTAGGAGAGAGAACGCACCGAACAGTCGAGGTACCTGGGTCTGGTGGGAAGAAGCTCTTCAGCCGGCGACGTCAGCGGCGAAAGCCGCCCTCCGAGTTGATCACCTGGCCCGTGATCCAGCGTGCGTCGTCGCAGAGCAGCCACCCGACGAGCCGCGCCGCGTCCTCGGCGCTGCCCCAGCGCCCGGCGGGGAAGCGCTCGAGCGCGGCGGCGATCGCCTCGTCATCGAGGTAGCCCGTGTCGGTGGGGCCGGGGTCGACGCAGTTGACCGTGATGCCGCGCCCCGAGAGGTGGTCGGCCAGACTCGAGGTGAGCTGGTGAAGCGCCCCCTTGGAGGCCACGTAGGGCAGCTTGGCGGGCATCGGGCCGAGGTGCTGTCCGGAGCTGAAGAGCACGATGCGCCCGCCTTCGCGCCAGTCGTGCTGAGCGGCGAACGCCCGCACGAGCAGCAGCGTGGCCCGCGTGTTGACCGCGAAGGTCAGGTCGAGCTCGCCGGCGGTCAGGTCCTCGAGCGCCTGGTCCGACGAGCGAGCGTGGTTTGCAACCTCGAGCGCGAGCGCAACCTCAGCACGTACGTCCAGGGGGCCGGCGCCGTCGTCTTCGCGGCCGGCGCGGGTCCGGGCAGCGGCGAGGAGCGCAAGCGCACCGTGGACCTGGGCGCCGCGGTCAAGCTCATCGAGGCCGCCCAGGCGCTCGGCATCCGCCGCTACGTGATGGTGAGCGCCATTGGCGCCGACGACCCCGAGAGCGCGCCCGAGCAGATGCGCGGCTACCAGCGCGCAAAGGCCGAGGCCGACGCCGCGCTCGAGGCCGCCGGGCTCGACCACACCATCGTCCGGCCGGGCATGCTCACCGACGATCCCGGCACGGGGACCGTCAGCGCCGGGCCGGACCTTGGGCGCGACGAGATCCCGCGCGAGGACGTGGCCGCCGTCCTGCACTCGGTGCTGCGGGCGGACAACACGATCGGCAAGACCTTCGTCCTGGTCACGGGCGATACTCCCATCGGGGAGGCGATCGCGGCGATCTGACAGAGTGGGGAGTGGGACTTCCCACTACCTAAGCTCCGGTGCTCGCCCGGCCGACGCTCGGGGTGCGCCCTTCGCTACTGCGGTGCTCGCCCGACCAACTCGGGCTGCGCCCTCCGCTACCCACCGTGGCCTACACCTCCATCCGCTACGAGGTCGCCGAGCACGTGGCGACCATCACCCTCGACTCGCCCGACACGCGCAACGCGCTGTCGAACGACATGCTGAGCGAGCTGATCGACGCGTTCGGCGAGGCCCGTGACGACGGAGAGGTCCGGTGCGTCGTTCTCACGTCCTCCCACGAGAAGATCTTCTCGGCGGGCGGCAGCCTCGACCAGTTCGCCGCCGACGTCCCGCTGGTGCACAAGCACTTCGCCACCGAGCGCTTCCCCACGCTGTTCAAGCTGATCGGGCAACTGGGCAAGCCCACCATCTGCGCGGCCAACGGCCACGTGCTCGCCGGCTCGCTGGGCATCGCGTTGGCCTGCGACCTGATCGTGGCCAGGGAGGGCGTCGGCTTCGGCACGCCGGAGATCAACGTGGGCGTCTTCCCCTTCATGATCATGGCACTCATCTACCGCAACGTGCCGCGCAAGAAGACCAACGAGCTGCTGCTGCTCGGCGAACGACTCAGCGCCGAGGAGGCACGCGAGGCGGGCATCGTGAACGAGGTGGTGGCGGCCGAGGAGTTCGACGCCACGGTGGCCGACTGGGCTGCGAAGCTCGCCTCGAAGTCACCGGTGCTGATGAAGCTCGGCAAGGACGCCATGTACCGGCAGATGGACATGCCCTTCGACGAGGCGCTGGACTTCCTGCGCGCGCAGCTGTCGCTGGCCTTCACCACCGAGGACATCAAGGAGGGCGTGACCGCCTTCTTCGAGAAGCGGGAGCCGCAGTGGACCGGCCGGTGAGCCTCGTTGCCCTGCGCTGTCGCACGAGCGACCGCACGCCGAACGCGGTGGCCGGCGTGGACGCGCTCGCGCCGCTGGTGGCAAAGCGCCTCGGCCAGGAGCCGCGGTCGATCGGCACGCCCGAGGAGCCGCGCGCGCGGAGCTGGGGGGAGGATCTGCGGGCCTCGCGTGGCTGTCTGCTCGAGGCCGGCGGTCAGGTGGACGACGCGCTCGAGGGCGGCTCCGTGCCGGTGATCCTCGCACCCGAGTGCTCGGTGGCGCTGACCACGCTTCCCACCGCTTTGCGCCACCGACCCGACGCAAAGGTCCTGTGGCTGGACGCCCACGGCGACTTCCACACTCCCGACACCAGCCCCAGCGGCTACCTGGGCGGCATGTGCCTGGCCGGCGCGTGCGGGCGCTGGGACGCCGGGCTGGGGGCCGAGCCGATCGACCCCGGCCGCGTGGTGCTGGCGGGGGTGCGCGACCTCGACGACGAGGAGCGCAGGATGCTCGGCGAAAGCGACACCACCTTGGTGGGCGCGAGCACCGTGGAGACGCTCGTGGCTGTGAGCAACGCGCTGGAGCGCGCGCCGGTGTTCGTGCATCTCGACCTCGACGTGCTCGACCCGGAGCTGTCAGGGCCGCTGGGCTGCGCGCAGTTCCCGGTGCCGGGCGGACTGGCCCCCGAGCGCCTGCTCGACGTGCTCGAGGCCGTGGCGGGCGAGTGCGAGCTGGTCGGGCTCGAGGTCACCGCGTTCGAGGGGCCCCCCGATCCCGAAGAGCGCGGCGACGCGGCCGCCCTCGCGCTCGACGTGATCGAGCCGCTCCTGCACGCGATCTCCGAAGAGGCCCATGTCCACTAGCGAAGGAGCGCAGGCCGAGCATCGGTCGGCCGAGCACCGCACGCTCGAAGGCGATGTCGAGAAGGCCTCCGCGGGCCAGCTGGTGTCCCGGCCGCCGCTGCGCGAGCTGGTCGACGACCTGCACGAGCGCCGCGACAAGGCTCGTCAGGGCGGTGGTCCCGAGAAGATCGAGCGCCAGCACGCGGCCGAGAAGCTAACCGCGCGCGAGCGCCTGGCCCTGCTGTTCGACGGCGGCGAGTTCTCCGAGCTGGGCATCCACGGGCGCCCGCACTTCTCCCAGCGCGCTTTGGACGGGAAAGAAGCGCCGGCGGACGGCGTGATCACCGGCTACGGGAAGGTCGATGGCCGCCTGGTGGCCGTGGCCGCCTACGACTTCACCGTGATGGCCGGCTCTATGGGCATGACCGGCGAGCTGAAGGTCACGCGCCTGCGCGACCTCGCTCTGTCCAAGCGCATCCCGATGCTGTGGCTGCTGGACTCCGCCGGCGCGCGCATCCAGGAGGCCACGGGCTCGCTGTTCGCCGGCTCGGGCTTCCTCTTTCGCGAGGAGGTGACGATGAGCGGCGTGGTCCCCCAGGTGGCCGCGCTCTTGGGCCCCTGCGCGGCGGGCACTGCCTACATCCCCGGCCTTGCGGACTTCGTGCCGATGGTCAAGGGCCGCGGCTCGATGGCTCTGGCCGGGCCTCATCTGACCAAGGCCGTCACCGGCGAGGACGTGACCCAAGAGGAGCTGGGCGGCTCGAAGGTGCACACGAGGATCTCCGGCGTCGGCGACCTCGAGGTGACCTCCGACGAGGAGTGCATCGCGGCGGTGAAGGACTACCTCTCGTTCTTCCCGCCCAACTGCGAACAGCGCCCGCCGCAGCGCGAGACCGCCGACCCGATCGACCGCATGGACGAGGAGCTGCTGGACATCCTGCCCGACTCGCCGCGCAAGCCCTACGACATGTACGACCTGATCGGTCGCATCGTGGACGACGGCCACTGGTTCGACCTCAAGCCTCGCTTCGCGCGCACGATCATCACCTGCTTTGCGCGCATGGGCGGCCGCTCAGTGGGCATCGTGGCCAGCCAGCCCAGGCACCTTGGGGGCATCCTCGAGAACGACTCCGCCGACAAGGCCGCGCGCTTCATCAACCTGTGCGACGCCTTCGGCATCCCGTTGCTGTTCCTGCAGGACGTGCCGGGCTTCATGGTCGGCACCAAGACCGAGCAGGCGGGCATCATCTGCCACGGGGCGAAGATGCTCTACGCCGTCTCGCGAGCCACCGTCCCGAAGATCACCGTGATCGTGCGCAAGGCCTACGGCGCCGGCTACTACGTGATGTGCGGCAAGGCCTACGAGCCGGATCTGATCGTGGCCTGGCCGAGCGCGGAGATCTCTGTGATGGGCCCCGAGGGCGCCGTGAACATCATCTTCCGCAAGCAGATCGAGGCGAGCGAGGACCCCGACGCCACGCGCGCCCAGATGATCGACGGCATCCGCAAGACCATCGACCCCTACATCGCGGCGGGCAACGCGATGGTCGACGACGTCATCGATCCGCGCGAGACGCGCCCCACGGTGATTAAGGCCCTGGAGATGGCGGAGACCAAGCGCGTGGAGCGCCCCTGGCGCAAGCACGGGGTGATGCCGGTCTGAGGGCGGCCGCCCCGCTGCTCGCGGCGGTCGTGCTCGCCGGCTGCGGCGGGGGTGGCGCACTGTCGAAGGACGAGTACACCGAGCGCTTTCGCGCGGCGATCGCCCGGGTCGATTCGGCCACGTCGGTAACGACCAACCCGAGCGGGCCCG
>JACCZR010000116.1 GCA_013695855.1 Thermoleophilaceae bacterium | reverse complement strand
TCCTGGGCTTGCGTCGCCTCGAGCGCCGGCTGCGATCACGATCGGTGGCCGCTGAAGCGGGCTGGCGCGGCTTGCCTCGCGGCACCCGCCGCGCCGTGGTCGCGCTTCTCGCGGCCGGCGCCGTCCTGCTGGGTGCGGTGGGGCTCGGCACCGAACCGCCCCCGGAGCGCCCCACCGTCTCGTTCCTGGACGTGGGCCAGGGGGATGCGACCCTGATCCAGGCGCCCGACGGCTCGGCTGCCCTGTTCGACGGTGGCCCGCCGGAGGGTGGCGTCCTGCGCCGGCTTCGACGGGCGGGGGTCAGGCGCCTCTCGCTGGTGGTGGCAACCCACTCGTCGCGCGATCACCACGGCGGGTTGGCCGGCGTGCTCTCCGCGCTGCCTGTGGACCTCTTCCTCGACGGAGGCGACGGCTCCGAGGACCCCGCCTTTCGCGCCCTGAAGCGGACGGTCGCGCGCCGCGGGGTCCGCAGCGTCCCCGCACGGGCGGGCCTGGCGCTGCAGGCGGGGTCGATCGCGATCCGGGTCCTCTCGCCACCACCCCGCCCGCCTGGGCCGGCGCCCGAGGACCCCAACCCGCGCGCCGTGGTGGCGATCGTCGACGTCGGCGGCATGCGCGTGTTCCTCTCCGCCGACGCCGAGAGCGAAGCGCTGCTGCCCCTCTCGCTTCCCGCGGTCGACGCCATGAAGGTGCCCCACCACGGCAGCTCCGATCCGGGGCTGCCCGAGCTGCTGAAGCGCCTGCGCCCGCGCGTGGCCTCGATCCCCGTCGGACAGAACACCTACGGCCACCCGACGCCGTCGACCCTGCGGGCGCTGCGAGCGGCGGGCGTGGCGAGCTACCGCAACGACCGCGACGGCACGGTGCGCCTGAGCATCGAGGACAGGCGGCTCTCGGCGAGCCCGGAGCGTTAGGCGCTCCCTCGAGCGCCGTCGGCGGCGCGGCCTATCCTGCCCGCATGGCCGAGCTGAAGCCCGTCTACCTCGTCTGCGGCGAGGACGACGTCAAGGTCGACTCCTGGCGGGCACGGCTGCGAGCCCGCGCCGAGGCCGAGCGGGGCCCCGGCGGCCTGGAGAGCTTCGACGCCAAGCTGACCCCGCCCGAGCAGGTGGCCGCCGCGCTGGCCGAGCTGACCTTCGAGACGGGCACGCGCTACCTGCTCGTCGACGACGCGGGTGCGTGGAAGCCCGGTCAGCTCGAGCCGCTTGAGCGGGCGCTCGCCCAGCCGGTCCCCGACACCGTGCTGGTGCTCGTAGTCCGCGGCAAGGCGCTCAAGGGCCTGACGAAGCTCGTCGAGGGCGCGGGCGGGGAGTGCCGCGAGTATCCGGCCCCCAAGCCGTGGGAGCTGCCCGGCTGGACCGCCGAGCGTGCCCGCGAGCTGGGGCTCTCGCTTGACAAGGCGGCCGCGCGCGCCCTGGTGGACGCCGCGGGTCCCAGTCAGCAGCGCCTGACGCGGGAGCTCGAGAAGCTCTCGGTCGCGCTCCACCCGAAGGCGGCGGTCGCGGTCGAGGATGTCGCCGAGCACGTCTCGGGCTCGGCTGTCCCGCGCGCCTACGACCTCGCCGACGCCGTGGTCACCGGCGACCTGCGCAGCGCGTTGGCGCTCGGCGAGGAATTGAGGGCATCGGGCGAGCGCCCGGCCGGGCTGGTCTTCCCGATCGTGCGCTCGCTGCGACAGGTGCACGGCGCCGCCCGCCTGATCGAGTCCGGAGCGTCCGAGAAGGACGCCGCGGGGCAGCTCGGTCTGCCGCCCTGGCTGGCGAAGAAGACGCTGGCCAAGGCACGCGGTGCCGACCGCGCCGCGCTCGAACGCGCGCTGTGTGTCTTCGCGGTGCTGGAGCTGGACCTGCGCGGCGGCGGCAGCGGCCTCGACGAGGAGACCGCCTTCTCGCTCGCACTGGCCAACGCTGCCTCCTGAGGGCCTCCATGGGCGCGAGCCTTGACTCTCGGCACTGCGTGGGGCCAACCTCAGAGCGCCTGCTCGCGTGCTGCGGCGAAAGGTGGCCGCACGCTGAAGGGCAAGTGCAGGCCGCTACCGCGATGGACGCCGCGGGCAACGAGTCCAAACGCAAGCGGGTGAGGTTCCGCATCGTCAAGAATCGGAGATAGTCCGGCCCTCGCGGTAGCAGCGCAGCCCGATCGTCGACCGGGCGAGCACCGCATCGACTTCTACAGCGGGGACTTCCCGCGGGCCTTGCGGCCGCCCTGAGCGCTCTTGTTGGTCGCCTTGCGCGAGCTCGCGAAGGGCTTTGACAGCAGCTTCCCCAGTGGCCCGGGGGCCTTGCCGCCCGCGCG
>JACCZR010000090.1 GCA_013695855.1 Thermoleophilaceae bacterium | reverse complement strand
AGGTGGTCGTGGCCGAGGACGTCAAGGAGTACAAGCCCGGCCTGGGTCCCTTCCGCCGCGCGCTCGACATGATCGGCGAGCCTCCCAGCCAGGTGCTCCACGTGGCCTTCGGCTTCAAGTACGACATTGGCTCCGCCCAGCACCTGGGCATGCAGACCGCCTGGGTCAACCGCCGCGCCGAGCAGGCCCCGGGGCCCAGGCGCCCCGACCATGAATGGCGCGACCTCTGGGGCCTGGCGGAGCTGGCCGAGGGTCAGCGCGCCTAGCCGGCCCCTGGCAGGCGCCACCGAAGGCCCTCGAAGCGCCCGAAATCGCGGTCGAAGGAGACGACCGTCGCGTCGTGCTCGAGGGCGAGTGCCGCAAGGTGCGCATCGTTGACCAGCTTCCCGGCGGTGCCGGCTGAGGACAGCAGTCCTCGAAGCAGGGGAAGATGTCGCCGTGTTGGCTCGACGACTACAACGTGAGGCTCGTTGAGCCAGGCCTCGAGATCGCCGGCGGCCTCCTCAGCCGGCTTAGGCTCGGCGAAGATCGATGGGTTGGTCGTCAGGCGCAGATAGGCAAGTGCGACGTTCCACGCGATTCCGACGGGCTCCCCACCGCCGAGGGCTGCCTTCAACCAGGCGAGCGCCTCCGCCTGCTGCGCTGCGCGCTCGTTGACAGCATTCACCAGCACGTTCGCGTCGGGAAGGAGCGTTCGGTCACCTTCCCTGGGACAGTGCGCGTATCCGCTCTTCGTCCTCGAGCTCTCCGGCGATCTGAAGGGCCTTAGTCAAGTCGATCTTGGGCTCGCCCATGTCGCGGGTGACAATGCGAGGACGTCGCCGACCTCGAGCCGAGCCCAAGCCCGACCGGATCGCCTCGTTGACCACCTCCTTGAACGACAGACCCCGGTCCTTCATCGCCTGCTTGACCAGCTGCTCTGCGTCAGGGTCAAGCGTGACCGTCGTTCGCATTTCTGCATCTTAGCATCACGATTGTCCGTATCGTGATTCACCGGCTCCTGGTCCTCGGGGTTTAGCTAAGCTAAGCCAATGCGCCAGGTGAACGTCCACGAGGCCAAGACCCAGCTGTCGCGGCTGCTCGAGGAGGTCGAGCGGGGCGAGGAGGTGACCATCGCGCGCAACGGGAAGCCCGTCGCGCGCCTGGTCCGCCACCAGCCGCCGATCAAGCCACGAACGCCGGGCTGGGCGAAGGGCAAGATCTGGATCTCGCCCGACTTCGACGAACCAGACGAGGAGCTTGAGCGTCTCTTCGGCACGCGCGATTGAGGCTTCTGCTGGATACCCACGTCTTGGTGTGGTGGGCGGAGGATGACCTCCGGCCCGAAGCCGAGGCGGCGATCGTCGATGAAACAAATGAGCTGATAGTCAGCGCCGCCACCATCTGGGAGGCGAAGATCAAGGAGGCTTCGGGGAAGCTCAGAATCCCAGTCGACCTGGTGTCTGCTGCGAGGGAGCGCGGCGTCTCGGAGCTGTCCATCACCTGGCCCCATGCGGTGAAGGCCGCTGGTCTGCCGCCCCACCACGGCGACCCCTTCGACCGCATGCTCATAGCGCAGGCGCTCGCCGAGGGCCTGACCCTCGTGACCCGAGACGCCGTCTTCGAGCGCTACGACGTCCCGCTCCTGCGGGCCTGACTTAGCCTGGATCAGAGGCCGCCGCAGCAGCGCTTGTACTTGCGCCCCGACTCGCACCAGCAGGGGTCGTTCCGGGAGGGCGGCCACGAGAGTGCCCGCCCCGTGGGCGCTCCGCCGCCACCTCGTCGAGCTCTCGCTCGGCGTCCATCCAGGTCTCGGCGCGCTCGAAGGCCTCGAGGCGGTCGATCACAGCCACCCGGCGAACATACACTCGCCCCCGGGTGACCGACGGCGGCCTCATCCTCGCGGCCGGCGTCCTGCTGGCCGCCGGAATCGGCGCGGCGCTCGCCGCCGGGCGACTGCGCGTGCCGGGCCTGGTCCTGTTCCTCGGTCTCGGCATGCTGCTGGGCTCCGACGGCCTCGCACTGATCGAGTTCGGTGGCTCGGAGCGCGACGTGGAGCTGGCACGGACGATCGGCGTGATCGCGCTGGCCCTGATCCTCTTCGAGGGCGGCCTGGTGGCCGGCTGGGACGACATCCGCGGCGTGATCGGCCCGAGCATCGCGCTGGCCACGTTCGGGACCATCGCCACGGCCGTCCTCACCGGAGCCGCCGCCCACCTGCTGCTGGGCCTGAGCTGGCTCGAGGGCCTGCTGCTGGGCTCGATCGTGGCCGGCACCGACAGCGCGGCGGTCTTCTCGGTCCTGCGCCAGTCGAGCCTGCGGCGGCGCCTGGCCCGCACGCTCGAGGCGGAGTCGGGCCTCAACGATCCCGTCGCCGTGGTGCTGGTCATCGGCTTCATCGAATGGATCCAGTCGCCGGACTACGGCCTGCTCGATCTGGTGGTGCTGGGCCTGACCGAGCTGCCCATCGGCGCGGTGGTGGGCGCGGCGGTCGGGCTTGGCGCGGTGGCCACCTTCAAACGGGCCCCGTTCGCCACCCGGGGGCTCTACCCGGTCGCCTCGATCGCCACCGCCGGGCTCGCCTTCGGGCTGGCCGACGTCCTGCACGGCTCCGGCTTCCTGGCCGTCTTCCTCGCCGGCCTGACCCTCGGCAGCGCGCGCATCCCGGGCAAGCGCGCGGTCGAGGACTTCCACGACGGCGTGGCCTGGGTGGCCCAGATCGTCCTCTTCCTGACGCTGGGGCTGCTTGTCTTTCCCAGCGAGCTCGGCGATGTCGCGCTCGACGGGCTGATCCTCACCGCGGTGCTGCTGCTGGTGGCCCGCCCGGTGGCCACCTACCTCTCCACGCGCGTCGGCCGCTTCCCCATGCGGGAGTCGGCCCTGCTGAGCTGGGCGGGCCTGCGCGGCGCGCTGCCGGTCGTCTTCGCCACCTTCCCGGTGATCGAGGGCATCCCCGAGGCCGATCGCTTCTTCAATCTCGTCTTCTTCGTGGTGCTGATCTCCGCCCTGCTGCAGGGGGCGACCTTCGAGCCGCTGGCCCGCGCGCTGGGGCTGACGAGCTCGGAGCCCGCGCTGTCGCGGCCCCTGCTCGAGGTGGGGACGATCCAGCGGCTGGGCGCCGAGGTGCTCGAGTTCCCGGTGGGCCCCGACCACTGCATCGTCGGGCGGCTGATCAACGAGCTCGGCCTGCCGCGCGAGGCGCTGGTGAACGTCCTCGTCCGGGGCGAGGAGGCCCTGCTGCCACGAGGATCGACCCAGATCGAGGGGGGCGACCGGCTGCACATCCTCGTCCGCGAGCCGGTGCGTGCCGAGGTGGAAGGGCTGTTCGATCGGTGGCGCCACGGACCGATAGGCGAGCCGGCGCCGGTGGTGGCCTCCGTCCGCTCGCACTCGGCCGTGTTCAGCGTGCGTCCGTGGCGCGAGGAGGAGGGGGACCCGGGCGCCCCCAAGCACGTCGACGGGGTGCCCGTGGCGCGCTCGCTTCGCACACGCCGCGGGGCCCCAGGATCGCTCGTGCAGCTCGACGACGCTCGCTTCGCCGTGATCGGCGACGGCGTCGTGGCCATCGGTGGCCCGCGCCAGGTCTTTCGCTACTGCCGCGAGCGCATCGGCCGGGCGAAGGAGCCCGAGGGCCGGGCCTGGTGGCAGGAGGTGGCGGGCGTGCTCTCCCAGCGGTCGCTCGGCAGCTGACCAGCAGGCGCCACCGGCGGTGAGTCAGCGACCGCCGGCGCGGCGCTTCAGCCGCCTGGCGCCGTCGAGAAAGCTGCCGACGGCGATTCCGAACCGGTGGCGCCGGGTGTCGGTCACCCACCGCAACGCCTCGAGCTCCTCTCTCAGCGTCTGGTTCTCCTGAGCGAGAGCGATCGCTCGCTGCTCGAACTGCGACTGCACGCGAACCACGCGAGCGAGCTCGGGCAACAGGTCATCCGCCACCCGCGGGCGTGAGGCGAGCCGCTCGATCACCTGAACGAGCTCTGCCGCGTGCTGGTGAGCCGCGTGCCGGCCGACCGCGAGGTCGCGGTTCGAGACGCCCATAGCGACGTCGTAGCAGCCGAGGTCGTCTCGCAGCCGGCCGGAGGTGACGGTCGTGCTCGTTGCCCTTCCGCCGAAGCCGTCGGCCTCGAGGACGGGGTAGGCAGCGGGAGTGACCCAGCCGTCCCCTCCCTTGTGGTCGAAGACGTACGCCGCGCGCCCGCAGGCCATCGCCTCGAGGATCGAACGGCCATAGCCCACGACGATATCGGCCTCGAGGATTGCCCGCCGGGGATCGTGGTGCACCCCCGCCGGATAGCCGACTTGGACGAACTCGATGTCGAGGTCGGCGCACGCAGCGTGTAGGAAGGCGCGCCGGGTGCCACGCAGGTAGTTGCTGAACGCGAGCAGCCGCTGCGGGCGCGAGCGGGCGACGCCGTCGGGAGAAAACCAGTCGACGTCGATCGGCTGCCTCAGGCGCCACACGTCCACGTCGAGCGCCGACCCGCGGACGCGCTCGGCGACCCGGTCGTTGAAGACGACCACGCCCGAGACCGCGCCGGCCAGCTGAGGAGGCGCCTGGAAGTCGATCGCGTCTGCGTGGCTGATGAAGAGCTGCGGCGTGTCCGGAAACCGGTTGGCCAGCTCCAGCGAGGTGACCCCGTCCTGGACGAGCACGGCGTCGGGGCCGTCGGGCAAAGCCTCTGGATACTCGGCGACCCGCACGCCGCGAGCGCGCGCCTTGTCGGCCATCGGGCCCAGCTCGACCGCGGTCAGCGTGACCCGGTGGCCCAGCCGCTCGAGGTGCTCGGCTGTCGTGAGGAGGTAGGTCTCGCTCCCGCCGAAGCCCTTGAGGCCGTAGGTGCTGAGGATCAGCTCCATTTCCTGATTGGGTCTAACGAGCCCGCTTGTAGGCGTAGTACGCGGGTTTCGGCTTGCCGTCGGAGGTCATCAGGCCGAAGGTGACGCCGCGCGGCACCGAAGGCGGCTCGTCGAGAAGCCCGATCCAGCCGAGGCCCGCCACATAGGGCTCGCGGCGGGCGATCCGGTAGGCGGCGGTCAGCCAGCGCGCCTGCGCGCTTCGACTGACGTAGAAGTCGAAGTCCCGGTTCGGCCGGTCGGATGACACCGTGAACTCCGACAGCCACAGCCGCGGTCCGCGGCGCCGGAAGGCGCGGTACCGCGACCGGTATGTCCGCCTGATCTCCCGGGCAAAGGTGTCGATGTCGCTGATGTCGCGCGCAGCCGGATAGCCCGGGAAGCCGCGATGGCGCAGGTTGGGGAAGCGGCGGGTGAAGGGATTGTGGCCGTGGCCGTACCAGTCGAGGGGCGGCGGCTTGCCGCCGGGCAGGCGCATCCAGCGCAGGAAGTTGCGCGGCATCACCGCGCCGAAGCTGAAGGTCATGCCGCCGATCACGATGTTCCTGCGGCTCCGGCGCTTCAAGGCTCGGTAGGCCCCGTTCAGCAGGGTGGCGTAGCGTCGCGGGCCGACCCGGCTGTTCTTTGGAAGCGGCTGGAAGACGGCCGCTCGGTTGACCTCGCCCCACACCATCCAGAGCCTGACCGAGCGATAGCGCCGGCTGGCGGCGGTCATGAAGCGGGCGTAGTCGGCGTTGTTGGGAGCCCACTGCCGAGCTCGACCGCCGTTCGCCCACGGGGGCGAACTCCTCACGAGGAGTGCCACCTTGATTCCGTAGCGGCGCGCCGCCCGAACGGTGTCGTCCACTTGCTTCGGCCACCGATAGGCCGGATCTCTGGGATTGGTCGGGTCAGCCGGACGCGATGGGGCGGTGTCTGCCCACTCCAGCTGCATCTCTGGACGACCCGAACGCCC
>JACCZR010000083.1 GCA_013695855.1 Thermoleophilaceae bacterium | reverse complement strand
CCCACGAGAGGCGCCCACGCAGGTCCTCGCGCTCGACCTCGCCCTGCCGGCGGCCGGTCTCCACCTCCTCGAAGACATCGAAGCCGGTTGCGAAGCCCGCCGCCTCGCTCACCCACACGTTGGCGCTCACCGCGCGGGTGTCCCAGCCCCCCCGGCGCAGGACCTCGGGCAGCATCCGGTCGCGCTGGGCCTCGAGCACGGGCCGAGCGCCCTGCGGCGCTCCCCCCGGAGCCTGGCCGAGCCCGAGCGCTCGGGGGAGGGCCCCCGTGAACAGCGAGGCGTGCGAGGGCAGCGTCCAGCTGGCCGTCGCGAACATGTCCTGAAGCGCGGCTCCCCGCGCGGCCAGCTGCGCCACCGCCGGGGAAGCCCCGAGCGGCGCGCCGTAGGGCTCCAGGGCGTCGGCCCGCAGGGTGTCGAGCACCAGGAGGACCACGTTGCGAGACACGGAGAGGGAGCTTACGCGCGCACTACGCTTGCGCCGCCGATGAGGTTCAAGAGGGGAGAGCAGGGTGAGACCGGGCGCGCCGAGGACCTGCCGGCGCCACCCGCGGGCGCGCGCAACCTCGTCGTGGTGATCCTCGACAGCCTGCGCTACGACTCGTGGGTCCAGGCCTCTCCGGAGGTCCTCGGGACCCTCGGGGCCGTCGAGCGCCGCTACAGCTACGCCACCTGGACCGCGCCCTCGCATCTCAACCTGCTGATGGGGCTGCTGCCCCACACCAATCCGCCCGAGGTCTACGCCTCGGAGTACTACAAGCAGGACTTCCTGCGCTACAGCGAGCGCCTGGGCGTCGAGGGCATGGAGTTCCGCAAGCTGCTGCCCTCGATGTTTCTGCCCACCTACCTCAAGCACACGCTCGGCTACTCGACCCACGCGCTGGTCTCGATGCCGGTTCTCAACGAGCACACCGTCATCAACCGTGACTTCGACAGCTACGCCCTCATGCCCACGCACAACGACATGGCCGCGATGCTCGACCGAATGGCGTTCGAGGACGAACGCCCCTCGTTTCACCTGCTCAACGTGGGGGAGACCCACTACCCCTACGCGCAGCCCGGCGAGGACCCGAGCAGGTGGCCGCACATCCACGGGGTGCACGGGGTGTTCAAGCGGCTGGACGACGCCGAGCGTCCCGACGCCCCCGAGTTCTTCGATCAGGCGGCTCTGAAGGAGCTGCACGGCCGTCAGATCGACGCGGTCGGCTACCTCGACGGCGTCTTCGCCCGCCTGTTCGACCGCCTGCCCTCGAACACCTGGGTGATCGTGACCTCCGACCACGGCGAGCTGTTCGGCGAGGACCGCTTCTTCGGCCACGGGCCGATCGCGCACGAGAAGGTGCTCGAGGTGCCCTACGTCGAGGGCCTCGTCCCCTGAGATGAGCGTGGAGGCCACGCGGGGCGCCGTCGACTCGGTGGCGCTCTGGTACCACACGATCGACCTCGGGGCAGGGGTCGTGACCCCGGGCTGGTTCGACCTTCGACCGATCGTCGACCGAATGCCCTGGCCCGACGTACGCGGCAGGCGCTGCCTCGACGTGGGCACCTACGACGGCTTTCTCGCCTTCGAGCTCGAGCGCCGTGGAGCGGCCCACGTCGTGGCGCTCGACATCCCCGACCACCGCGACTGGGACTGGCCTCCCGATCAGCGCGCGCACGGCGGCGAGCACCTCGCACGTCTCGCCGGGCCCGAGAAGGGCGCCGGCTTCGCCGTGGCGCGCGAAGCGCTGGGCTCCGGTGTCGAGAAGGTGGACATGAGCGCCTACGAGCTGAGCCCCGAACGGGTGGGGACCTTCGACGTAGTGGTCTGCGGCTCCCTGCTCCTGCACCTGCGCGACCCCCTCCGGGCGCTCGAGGCGATCCGCGGGGTGTGCGCCGGGGAGTTCATGTCCTCCGAGCAGGTGGCGCTGGGCCTCAGCCTTGCCCATCCGCGCCGGCCGCTGGCGACCCTCGACGGCAGCGGGCCGCGCCTGCAGTGGTGGGTGCCCAACGCGGCGGGCCACCGAAGGATGCTCTTCTCGGCGGGGTTCGAGATCCTCCGCCACACCGGGCCCTACTGCGAGCCCTTCGGGCCTTCGCACCCCGCCCGGCACCCCCCCCTCCGCGCCCTGCCGCGCCAGTTCGCGCAGCGCGCGGTCGCCGGTCACGCGGGGGTTCCCCACGCGGCGGCCCTGAGCCGCCCGCGGGTCTGAGATGCCTGAGGCCATACTGTCGCCGTGTCCGTCGCCGACGCCCAGGCCGCCGTCGAGGCCAACCCCGTCTGGTACCACACGATCGAGGTTGCACCGGGGGTCACGACGCCGGGCTACTTCGACCTGCGGCCGATCGCGGGCAGGCTGCCCTGGCCCGACGTCGAGGGCAAGCGCTGTCTCGACGTCGGGAGCTTCGACGGCTTCTACGCCTTCGAGCTCGAGCGCCGGGGCGCGGCCGAGGTGGTGGCCGTCGACGTCGAGGGCCCGCAGGACTTCGACTGGCCGCCGCACCTGCGCGGGTGGGGCCCCGCCGCGGCCGACCAGATGAGCGGAGGACAACACGCCGCCGGCTTCGAGGTGGCCAGGAGGCTGCTCGGGTCCTCGGTCGAGCGGGTGCACGGCACGGTCTACGACCTCGATCCCGCCGAGCTCGGCCGCTTCGACGTCGTGACCATGGGAAGCCTGCTGCTCCACCTCCGCGAGCCGCTGCGGGCCCTGGAGGCGGTCCGCGGCGTGTGCCGCGGGCGCTTCCTGTCTGTCGACCAGATCGACCTGGGCCTCTCCCTGCTCTCGCCGCGGCGTCCGGTCGCCCGTCTGGACGGCCAGTCCCGGCTCATGCACTGGTGGGTGCCGAACGCCGCAGGGCACCGCCGGATGGTGCGCTCCGCCGGGTTCGCGATCGAGCGGACCACGGGTCCTCACGCGGTCCGCTACGGGCGCTCGCACGCCGGCCACGGTGCTCGCGCTGCCAACCCGTTCACCGTGGCGCGGGAGCTGGTCGCCGGCCGTGGCCCGTTGCACCAGGCTCTGCTGGCCAGGCCGGTCGGGTAGGTGCGCGAGTTCGAGGACACCGGCGTGCTGGTCACCGGCGCACAGGGCTTCGTGGGCTCGTGGCTGGCCGAGCGCCTGGTCGAGCAGGGGGCCAAGGTGGTGGTCCCCCGGCGTGACTTCGAGCCCGAGTCGCGCTTTCGCAGCGACGGGATCGAGGAGCGCTGCACGGTCGTCGCAGCCGACGTCACCGACTACGAGAGCCTGCTGCGGATCATCAACGAGCACGAGGTCCGCGCCGTGTTTCACCTGGCCGCACAGACCATCGTGGGTACGGCCAACCGCTCGCCGCTGTCCACCTTCGAGTCCAACGTCCGGGGCACCTACGTGCTGCTCGAGGCCTGCCGGGCGGCGGGCGTGGTCGGGTCGGGGATAGAGGCGGTTGTCGTGGCCTCCTCGGACAAGGCCTACGGCAACCACGACGAGCTGCCCTACCGCGAGGACTTCCCGCTTCAGCCGCGCTACCCCTACGACGTCTCGAAGGCCTGCGCGGACATGATCGCCCGCTCGTACGCCGTCACCTACGGCCTGCCCGTGGCCGTCACGCGGCTGGCCAACGTCTACGGCGGCGGAGACCTCAACTGGTCGCGCGTGGTGCCCGACACGGCCCGCGCACTGGTCAAGGGCGACCGCCCGGTGGTGCGTTCCGACGGCACTCCCGAGCGCGACTACCTCTACGTCGAGGACGCCGTCGACGCCTACCTGACCGTGGCGGCGTCGCTCTCGCGCGACGAGCTGCGCGGGCGGGCATGGAACGCCGGCTGGGGCTCGCCGGTCTCGGTCCTCGAGGTGGTCGGCCGCCTGGTCGCAGCGGCCGGCAGCGAAGCCGAGCCCGACGTCCAGGGCGAGGGGACGCCCCACGGCGAGATCGACCGCCAGTTCCTGGACTCGACCGCGATCCGCGAGGAGCTCGGCTGGGAGCCGAAGGTGGACCTCGACGACGGCCTGGCGCGGGCGTGGGAGTGGTACTCGGCGCACCTCGGCTGAGGACGCGCCCAGGCTCACACGCCAGCGCGAACCGCCTCGGGCGGCCGGCGCCTGCTCAGGCGGGATCGTCTGGCGCGGCTGGCGGTGGGGGTACGGTGATCAGCTCGAGGCCGTCGATCCCCGCGAAGTCTCCAGGGTTGCAGGTGTAGATTGGCAAGTCATTCGCGATCGCGGTCGCGGCGATCATCGCGTCATAAGCGCGGGCCGCGGCCTTACGGCCAGCCTGGCGAAGCGATGCCGCGACACCTCCGAAGGCACGAGCCGCCGCAGCGTCGAACGGGAGTGGCTCAAAATCTGCCTCTGCCTGCTGGAGGTGCGCCTGACGGGCGGCGCGCTCCTGTTCGTCACGCGCCACCAGGGGACCGACGGAAAGCTCCGCCAGCGTCACCGAGGTGATGAGCGGCTCAGTCGGGAGCGACGCGGCGTCCGTGAGGCGCGCCAGCGCGATGACGGTCGAAGTGTCGAGTACGCCTCGCGCCGAGGATGCCGGCTCGCTCACACGCGTGCGTCGAGGAGCTCGTCGACATCGGTCCGCAGAGCGACCGGATCGACGGCCGGCAGCCGGCGCCATCGCCTGAGCAGCGCCTCCCCCGACAATGGCGGACGCGGGACCGGTCGGAGCTCCGCGACCGCCCTCCCGGCTCGGGTGATCGTGATCTGTTCACCACGAGCGACGCGATCCACCACTTCGCCTCCGTGATTGCGCAGCTCCCGGATGTTCACGTCCGACATGTACAGAGCGTATCACGCGTGATACTCGCCACCCTGCAGGGGCCGCCCCTCGCCCTGAGCATGCCCACGCCAAGCCGCGCTCGCGTGGTTGCATAGTTGCGAAGCGCGCCCGGAAGGATTCGAACCTTCGGCTTCCGCCTCCGGAGGGCGGCGCTCTATCCACTGAGCTACGGGCGCAGGAGCCGCCAGTCTAGATGCAGATAGCGCTCATCTCCGACACCCACATGCCACGCGGAGGCCGTCGCTTGTCGGAGGCGTGTCACAGCCGGCTGCGAGCCGCGGACCTCATCGTGCACGCCGGCGACCTCTTGACGGTCGAGGTCCTCACCGAGCTCGAGGCCTTGGGACCACCCGTGGCCGCAGTACACGGCAATGTGGACTCGCCCGAACTGCGCGAGCGCCTGCCCGCAGAGCTGATGCTCGACCTCGCCGCAGCGGCGCTCGCCGTGGTGCATGACGCCGGCCCGGCGAAGGGCCGCCTGGCCCGCATGAAGCGCCGGTTTCCGGAGGCCGACGCCGTGGTCTTTGGCCACTCGCATATCCCGCTGCACGAGTCCGACGGCGGCTTCCAGATCTTCAACCCCGGCAGCCCGACCGAGCGCCGGCGGGCGCCCACCTACACGATGGGGATGCTGCAGGCAGACGATGGCCGCCTGACCTTCGACCTCGTCCACCTGGGCTGAGCGCCAAGATGGCACGGCTATGGATCTCGATGTCCTCTTCGTGGGCACCGCCGGCTCGGTTCCCTCGGCGCGCCGCTCTCTGCCCGCCACGCTCGTGCGCCGCGGCGGCGAGCGCCTGCTGTTCGACTGCGGGGAGGGCACACAGCGCCAGCTGACGCGCTCGATCGGCCTGGTCGAGCTGGAGGACGTGTTCCTCACCCACTTCCACGGCGACCACGTGCTCGGGCTGCCGGGGTTGGTCAAGACCTTCAACCTGCGCGGGCGAGAGCGTCCGCTCACCGTGCACGGGCCGCCCGGCCTCGCCGGGCTGTTCAAGACCTTCGCGCCGCTGATCGGGCGCACCGGCTTCGAGCTGCGCCTGGTCGAGCTCGACCACGGCGACGAGCTCGAGCGCGACGGCTACCGCATCGCCGCGTTTGACGTCGACCATGGCGCGCGCGCGCAGGGGTACGCGTTGATAGAGGAAGCCCGTCCCGGGCGCTTCGACGAGTCCCGCGCGCGCGAGCTCGCAGTGGAGCCCGGACCTGACTTCGGCCGCCTCCAGCGCGGCGAAGCTGTGGGGGAGGTGACTCCGGAGCAAGTGCTGGGCCCCGCGCGCGCCGGGCGCAAGGTCGTGCTCACCGGAGACACCGCGCCGTCTGCGCTGGTGGCCGCCGTCGCGCACCGGGCGGACCTGCTCGTGCACGAGGCCACGTTCACCTCCGAGGACGCCGAGCGCGCGGCCGAGACCCGTCACTCCACAGCCGGGCAGGCGGGCGCCCTGGCCGCCGACGCGGAGGTGGGGATGCTCGCCCTGACCCACCTCTCGGCCCGCTACCCGGTGCGCGAGGTGCGAGAGGAGGCGCGAGCGGAGTTCGAGAACACGATCGTGCCCGACGACTTCGACCGCGTCGAGCTGCCGCTGCCCGAACGAGGCGAGCCGGCGCACCATCGCGAGCAGGCGAGCGACCCCTCGTCCTGACCCCTTGGTACTGTCGTCGAGGTTCCTTTAACCCGGTCCCGAGAGGCCAGGAAGGACAGTGAGCGTGAGCGGAAAAATGGTCCTCGACCGTGAGGACGTGCGGCGGATCCTGGTCCGCATCGCACACGAGATCGTCGAGCAGACCGGCGGTGACCGGATCGCCGTGGTGGGCATCCACTCTCGCGGCGCGCTCTTGGCGGTCCGCCTGCGCGACTTGGTGGCGGAGCTGGTGGGGGAGCCGGTGCCGCTCGGCGACCTGGACATCTCCTTCTACCGCGACGACGCGGGCATCCGCGGGCCCGACTACCAGCCGGTGGTGCACTCCTCGCACATCGACTTCCCGCTGGAGGCGACCACGGTCGTGCTGGTCGATGACGTGCTCTACACCGGCCGCACCGTGAGAGCGGCCATCGACGCCCTGTTCGACTACGGGCGCCCGCGGCGGGTGCAGCTGGCCGTGCTGGCCGACCGCGGTCACCGCGAGCTGCCGATCCGCCCCGACTACGTGGGCAAGAACCTGCCGACCGCGCGCGACGAGCGCGTGAACGTCTCGCTGACCGAGCTCGACGGGATGGACGCGGTCGCCATCGCTGTGGCGACAGGGGAGCCGGCGTGAATCGCCACCTCCTGTCGGTCGACGACCTCTCGCGCGAGGACATCGAGCGCCTGCTCGACCGGGCGGCGAGCTTCGCCGAGGTCTCGGGCCGCGAGATCAAGAAGGTGCCCACCCTGCGCGGGCGGACGGTGATCAACGTCTTCTACGAGTCCTCCACCCGCACGAGCTCCTCCTTCGAGCTGGCGGCCAAGCGGCTCTCGGCCGACCTGGTGTCGATCAAGGCCCAGGGCTCGGCGGTGGACAAGGGCGAGTCGCTCAAGGACACGGTGCAGACGCTGTCGGCCTACGACCCGGCGGCGATCGTCATCCGCTCGCCCCACGCAGGGGCTGCCGCGCTGGTGGCGCGCTGGAGCGCCGCCTCGGTGATCAACGCAGGTGACGGCAAGCACGAGCATCCCACTCAGGCGCTGCTCGACCTCTACGCGCTGCGCCGGCGGGTGGGCCCGCTCGAGGGCCTCAAGCTGTGGATCGTCGGCGACGTCATGCACAGCCGGGTGGCCCGCTCGGGGATCCTTGCCTTTTCGCGGATGGGCTGCGAGGTCACCGTCTGCGGGCCGCCCACCCTCATCCCTCGCGGGATCGAGAGCCTGGGCTGCCGGGTGCGCTACACCCTGGACGATCTCGCCGAGGCCGACGTGGTCTACGCCCTGCGCATGCAGTCCGAGCGCATGGAGGGATCGTTCGTGCCCTCGCTGCGCGAGTACGCGGGGCGCTACCAGATCGATGGCCGGCGCCTGGGCGCCGGGCAGCTGCTGATGCACCCTGGGCCGGTGAACCGCGGGGTCGAGTTGGCCGCAGAGGTGATCGACTCGCCGCAGGCGCTGATCGTCGAGCAGGTGGAATCCGGTGTGGTGGTCCGCATGGCGGTCCTCTACGAGCTGCTCGCCGGTGGCGGCGGCTCCGGCGCCGGTGAACGCCGCGCGGCTGGCCCGCTCGGCGAGACCACGGAGCCCCAGCCGGCGTGAGTGCGCAGGGACTGCTGCACCCCGCGCTCGAGCGCGTGGAGACCGCAGAGGTGGGACGGGCGGTGCTGATACGTGGCGCGCGGCTGGTCGACCCGCGTTCGGGCCTGGACCGAGAGGGCGACGTGCTGGTCCGCGGCGGGCGCATCGCCGAGCTCGGGGAGTCCGGTGCCCTCGAGGCCCCCGATGGGGCCGAGCTGGTGCGCGGCGAGGGCCTGACTGCCCTTCCGGCCTTCGTCGACCCTCACGTGCACCTGCGAACGCCCGGCCGCGAGGACGAGGAGGACCTCGACTCCGGCACCCGGGCCGCTTCGGCCGGGGGGTACTGCGCGGTGATCGCCATGCCCAACACCGAGCCGGTTGTCGACTGCGCTCCGGTGTTGGGCGCACTGCGCGAGCGCGCCCGGGCCGAGGCCCGCATCCCCACAGGGTTCACGGCGGCCATCACCCGGGGTCAGGCGGGCCAGGACCTCACCGAGATGGCCGAGCTGGCCGACGCCGGCGCCTTTGCATTCACCGATGACGGCCTGCCGGTGCGCTCGGCCGGCGTGATGCGCCAGGCGCTGCAGTACCAGAAGCTCGCCGGGCGCACGCTGGCCCTGCACGAGGAGGAGCCCTCGCTCTCGCGCGACGGCGGAATGCACGAGGGCGCGGCCTCCGCGGCGCTGGGCCTGGCCGCAATCCCCTCGGTGTCGGAGTCTTCGATGGTCGCCCGTGACGTGCTGCTGGCTCGCCACGAAGAGGGCCGCATCCACGTTCAGCACGTCTCGGCCCGCGAGTCCGTGGAGGCGATCGAACGCGGCTTGGCCGACGGCGTGGAGGTGACCGCCGAGGCCTCACCGCACCATTTGCTGCTCACCGAGGACCACGTGCGCGAGTTGGACACCCACTTCAAGATGAACCCGCCGCTGCGCTCCGAGGACGACCGCCGGGCGCTGATCGACGGGCTTCGCTCGGGCACGCTGTCCTGCGTGGCCACCGACCACGCGCCCCACTCGCCCGAAGAGAAGGAGCAGCCGTTCGAGCTGGCGCCGATGGGGGTGACCGGGCTGGAGACGGCCTTCTCCGCGCTCTACACCGACCTCGTCGAGCCGGGCGTGCTCGACCTCGGGCTGCTGGTGGAGCGCATGACCTCTGGTGGCGAGCCCTTCGGCCTCGAGATCCCGCGCATCGAGCCCGGGGCTCCGGCCAACCTGTGCCTGGTCGACCTCGGCGCCGAGTGGGAGGTGGGCGAGGGCGGCTACGAGAGCCGCTCGGCCAACTGCGCCTTCGCCGGCAGGCGGCTGCGCGGGCGGGTGCGGCTGACGGTTGCCGGGGGCCAGGTGGCCTACCGCGAGCGCTCGTTCGCCGTCGGAGCGGTGCGGTGAGGCACCGGCGAGAAGCTCCCGACTCGAGCCCGTCGACGCCGCTCGTCGAGCTCCGGGACATATCGGCCCGTTTCGCGCCAGCCGACGTCCGGAGGCGGTCGTGACCGCCTATCTCCTCCTCGAGGACGGGGCCCGTTTCGATGGTGACCTGGTGGGCGCGCCACCGCCGGCCACCGGCGAGGTGGTCTTCAACACCTCGATGTCCGGCTATCAGGAGTCCGTCTCCGATCCCAGCTACCGCGGGCAGATCATCGTCTTCACCTATCCGCACATCGGCAACTACGGAGTGTCGGCCGCTCACATGGAGTCCGACTCGATCCACGCCCGCGCGGTGATCATGCGCGAGGGGGTCGATCGCGAGGACGCCCCGGCCGCCGAGGCCGGCTGGCTCACCTGGCTGGCCGACTGCGGGG
>JACCZR010000070.1 GCA_013695855.1 Thermoleophilaceae bacterium | reverse complement strand
ACCAAGCTGCGCGGAAAGCGCGGTGTGGTGACCCCGCTGGGCAATCACGACGACCACCTGCACGTACGGATCAAGCCGCGCAAGGGCGGTCGATGAGGCCGACCGGCGGTAGGTAGCCTCGCCCGGGTGTTCCGTGACGATGCTCCGGCCCTCGAAACCCGCGGCCTGACCAAGCGCTACGACGACGGCACGCTCGCCGTCGAGGGGTTCGACCTGACCGTTCCGGCGGGGGCCTTCTTCGGGCTGCTGGGGCCCAACGGAGCGGGCAAGACAACGCTCATCAGCGCCATCTGCAACCTCATCCGGGTGACCGCGGGCGAGGTGCTCATCTTCGGCGAGCCGGCCGCCTCGCTCGAGGCGCGCTCGTGGGTCGGGCTGGCCGAGCAGGACATCAACCTCGACCGCTTCCTGTCGGTGCGCGAGACGCTCGTCTACCACGGCGGCTACTTCGGCATGCCGCGCGCCGAGGCCGAGCAGCGCGCCGACGAGATGATCGACGTCTTCGACCTGCGGGCCAAGGAGCGCGTGCGCGCGCCCAAGCTGTCGGGCGGACAGCGTCGGAGGCTCCTCCTGGCCCGCGCGCTCATGCACCACCCGCGGCTGGTGATCCTCGACGAGCCCACCGCCGGCGTCGACTTCGAGCTGCGCCAAGAGCTGTGGCGCTACATCCGCCGCCTTCACGACGAGGGCACCACGATCCTGCTCACCACGCACTACCTCGAGGAGGCCGAGACGCTGTGCGAGGAGATCGCGCTCATCCGCGACGGCCGCCTCATCGCCCGCGACTCCGCGGCGAACCTGCGTGAGAACTACAGCGCGGCCACGCTGGCCGACGTCTACGTAAAGGCGATGGCCGGCTAGTGCCCCGCCGATGACCGGCAACCAGGGTCTGGTCTGGCTCGCTCGCCGCGAGACGCTTCGCGTGTCGAAGCTGTGGACGCAGACGGTGCTGGCGCCCGTCGTCTCCTCGCTGCTGTTCATCTTGGTCTTCGGCCTCTCGCTCGGCGAGCGCATCCGCCAGGTCAGCGACGTCGACTATGAGGTGTTCATCGTGCCCGGCCTGGTCGCGATGGCGATGGTCCAGGCGGCCTTCGCCAACAACGCCTCGACGATCTTCCAGGCCCGCTCCGACGGCTACGTGAACGACGTGCTCTCGGCGCCCATGCACCCGTGGCAGGTCACGCTGGGCTACCTGGTCGGCGGCGTGGTGCGCGCGCTGGCGATCGGGGTCTCGTTGGCGGTGGCCGCGATCGTGCTGGTCGGCGTCCCGGTGCGTGAGCCACTCGCGCTGGCCACGGCGGTGATCCTCGTGGTGGTGCTCTTCAGCGCTCTCGGCACCGTCGTCGGCATCTACGCCGAGACCTGGGACCACACAACCTTCATCGCCAACATCGTGATCCTGCCACTCGCCTTCGTGGGCGGCACCTTCTACACGATCGACCTGCTGCCATCGCCATGGGAGGAGCTGTCGCACTTCAACCCGGTCCTCTACCTCGTCAGCGCGGTGCGCCACGGATTCCTCGGGACCGCCGACGTCAACATCTGGCTCGCTCTCGGCGTGACCGCCGCGATGACGGTCCCCGCCTACCTGTGGGCGCAATACCTCTTCACCAGCGGCAAGCGCTTGAAGAGTTGAGTCGGTGCGGGGCTCGCCCCGGCCGATCGGCTGCGCTCCTCCAGGGCCTGGAGCAGCGGATCGTCAGCTGCCGGCGCTGTCCGCGGCTGGTCGAGTGGCGCGAGCGGGTGGCCCGTGAGAAGCGCGCGGCCTTTCGCGACGAGGAGTACTGGGGCCGGCCCGTGCCCGGCTTCGGCGATCCCGAAGCGCCGGTTTACGTGCTCGGGCTCGCCCCCGCGGCACATGGCGCCAACCGGACCGGGCGCATCTTCACCGGCGACCGCTCGGGTGACTGGCTGTTCTCGGCGATGAAGCGCACCGGCTTCTCGAACCTGTCCCACCCCCGTCACCGTGGCGACGGCCTGCGGCTCACCGGCGTCTGGATCGGCGCGGCCGTGCGCTGCGCGCCGCCGGCCAACAAGCCGCTCCCGCAGGAGCGCGCCAACTGTCTTCCCTTCGCGCGCGAGGAGCTGGCCTTGCTGCGGCCCGTCGTACTCCTCTGCCTTGGGTCCCTTGCGTGGGACGCCGCCCTGGCGCTCCTGCCCGAGCGCCCGCGCCCCAAGCCGCGCTTCGGCCACGGGGCGGAGCTCGTCCCGCCGGGGGGCGGGCCGGTACTGCTGGGCTCCTTCCACCCCAGCCAGCAGAACACCTTCACCGGCAAGCTCACCGAGGAGATGACCGATTCCGTGCTGCTGCGCGCCCGCGAGCTCGCGGGCCTGCAGCAATAGGCCCCCGTGGGCTAGTAGCCCGGCACCTTCTCGCGGGCGTCCTTCTCGATCTGCTCGCCCTTGTTGCGCAGCTGCTTGCCCTCGTTCTGGCCCTTCTTCTCGAGGTCGCGCGCCTCCTTTTCGATCTGGGCGGGGTCCTTGCCCTGCTCGGCCGCCTTCTTGACGTCCTCGGCCTCCTTGCGGATCTCGTCGCCCGACTGCTGCGCGTCTTTTTGCAGCTGCTCGGCGTCCTTTTGGATCTTGTCTGCGCCGTCGCTGGTACCGCAGGCGGGTAGGGCTATCCCGAGGGAAAAGGCGGCGACAAGAGCGAGCAGGCGAGCGCGAGTGGAGTTCATGGGCGCGACCCTAGGGCAAGTCGACATCCTCGGACAAGCGCCGGTAGCCCGCCACGGAAGGGTGATCGCCGTCAATCGTCAGATCGGCGCGCATGCGCCCCCTGGCGGCCGGGTCCTCCAGCGCTCGGTACCAGGGAAAGACGGGGATCCGCTCGTCGCGGCCGATCGCGGCGATTGCGCCGTTCAGCCGCCTGATGCGGGGGGCGGCGAGGGGGTAGCCGTTGTTCCACGGCAGCACCTCGACGATGGCCACCCGGAGTCCCAGCTCCTTGCCGCGCTGCACCATCTCCCGCAGAGCGCGGGCGGCGGTCTTCACGCGACGCATCTGAGCGATGTCATTGATGCCGCCCTGCACGATCAGCACCTGAGCGCCGCGGACGCACTCGTCGAGCCGAGCCGCGATCTGGTCCGTGCGCTCGCCGAACACGCCGCAGTTGCGAAAGCGCACGCCCCGTAGGCGCCGCTTGGCCCAGAACTCGTATTGGCTTCTCGCGTCGACGCGGGAGCCGAGGGAGGCGCGCAGGGAGGGGTCCGGATCCCACAGCGGCGAGCCGGCGGTGATGGAGTCGCCCAGGGCGGCCACCAGCATCCCGCGTTTGCCAACCGGCGTGTCCTCGGTCCCGAGC
>JACCZR010000069.1 GCA_013695855.1 Thermoleophilaceae bacterium | reverse complement strand
GACCGGGTGGGCATCAGCTCCCGGCGCCTGCAGGAGGGGTGGACTCGGAGGGCCGTGGCCGGGTGCACGGCGGTGACCGCGCTGAGCCGCTGCGCGGGGGAGGCCTTTCGCCGCCACCTCGGCATCGAGGCACGGGTGATCGAGCCCGGGGTGAACCTCGCCAGCTTCCCGCTCGGCGACCGGCGCACCACCGAGCCGACCGTCTTCTGCGGGGCAGATCTCGGTGAGCCGCGCAAGCGCGTGGCGCTGCTGGTGGACGCACTCCCGCGCGTACGCCGAGAGCGACCCGGAGTGACCCTGCTGCTCTCTCGCCCGCGCGATCGGGCGGCCGCCCGCGCGGTCGAGGGCGTGGACGGGGTGGAGCTCGTCGACGTGGACGACCGCGCCGCGCTGGCACGGGCCTACGCCACGAGCTGGGTCTCCGCCCTGCCCTCGGTGGGGGAGGCCTTCGGCCTGGTGTTGCTCGAGGCCATGGCCTGCGGCACGCCGGTAGTGGGAAGCGACGTGCTGGGCATTCCCGAGGTGGTCGACCGCCCCGAGGTGGGCCGACTGTTCGCCGCCGACGACCGCGACGACCTGGTTCGCGCGCTGCTGGGGGCGATCGAGCTGGCCGAGGACCCGAGCACCCGGGCGGCCTGCCGCGCGCGCGCCGAGGCGCTTTCGACCGAGCGCTGTGCGGACCGCTACCTCGAGCTCTACACGGAGCTTCTGACCCGCTAGGGAGGAACGGGGGCCCCGCGGGCGAATCCAAGCCCCGTGGCGCGCTCCGGAACGGCCCTTACCCTCTCCGACGAGATTCGTCAGCGCTTTGACGAGTTCTCGCGCTCGCAAAAGGACGTGGGGCAGTACATCGTCGATCACCTCGACGAGACCGCCTTCCACACCGCCGAGGAGCTGGCGCGGCGGGCGAACACGTCGAGCTCGACGGTCGTGCGCTTCGCCCAGGCCCTGGGCTTCGAGGGCTTTCCCGAGCTGCAGTCCTCCGCTCGCGACGAGTACCGCCGCGCCCGCGAGAACGGCAACGGCGCCGCGGCGACCGAGCCGGCCAACCCGCCGCTTTTCCCGATCGACCAGACCGAGTTCGAGGCCGTCCTGGCCGCCGACCACGTCAACGTGGAGGAGACTGCCCGCAAGATCGACCGCGACGAGGTGGCCGCGGTGGTCGACCTCATCTCGCGCTCCGAGCGCACGGTGCTCTGCGGCACCGACCAGATGGCCTTCTTCGCCTCCTACCTGCGCCACCTGCTGATGCTGCTCGACCTGCGCGCCGAGGTGGTGGCCAGCCCGTCGCAGGAGGGGCTCGCGCGCCTGGGCCGAGTCGACGAGAACACGGTGCTGCTGGGCTTCTCGGCCGGCCGGCCTCACCCGCTGGTGGTGCGCGCCGTGAAGCTGGCCCGCAACCGCCGCGCCGCCACGGTGGCGATCGCCGACGCCACGCTCTCGGAGGTGGCCAAGCTGGCCGACCACCGCATCTTCTACTCGTCAAACAGCCCGGCGTACGTGCGCTCGCACGTCGCGCTGCTGAGCCTGGTGCAGGCTCTCGCCTACGGGGTCTACGCCCTGGACGAGTCCGCCTACGCGGACCGCATCAGGGCGTTCAAGCTCAAGTAAGCGAATAGCCCCTGAGGGCATCTGCCCGCGGGCCTGATGCCACCGGTCGCCACCCTGGCGCCCGAGCCGGCCCGAGTAGCATTGCTCGGGTGAGAGAAGAGTCCACCTTCCGCGTCAAGTCCGGGCTCGCCGAGATGCTCAAGGGCGGCGTGATCATGGACGTGATCGACGCCGAGCAGGCCCGCATCGCCGAGGCCGCCGGCGCCGCATCGGTGATGGCGCTGGAGCGCGTTCCCTCCGACATTCGCGCCGATGGTGGCGTGGCCCGCATGGCCGATCCGACCAAGGTCGAGCAGATCCAGGCCGCGGTCACCATCCCGGTGATGGCCAAGGCGCGCATCGGCCACTACGTGGAGGCCGAGGTGCTGCAGGCGCTCGAGGTCGACTACATCGACGAGTCCGAGGTGCTCACGCCCGCCGATGAGGCCAACCACATCGACAAGTGGGCCTTCAAGGCCCCCTTCGTGTGCGGCGCCACCAACCTCGGCGAGGCGCTGCGGCGCATCTCCGAAGGCGCGGCGATGATCCGCTCCAAGGGCGAGGCCGGCACCGGCAACGTCGTCGAGGCAGTGCGCCACCTGCGCCTGATCGGCGGCGAGCTGCGCCGCCTGGCCACGCTCGACCCGACCGAGCTGGGCGCCGCCGCCAAGGACCTGCAGGCGCCGCTGGAGCTCGTACGTGAGGTCGCCGGCGCGGGCCGGCTGCCGGTGGTGCTGTTCACCGCCGGCGGGATCGCGACCCCTGCCGACGCCGCGATGATGATGCAACTCGGAGCCGAGGGCGTCTTCGTCGGC
>JACCZR010000059.1 GCA_013695855.1 Thermoleophilaceae bacterium | reverse complement strand
CGGGGGGCATAAGGCGTCCCCCGCCCGGGGTCAACGCTCCTACCCTCTTACGGGTTGGGCAGCGTGTCAAGCCCCTCAGGATGCGATCTGGATCACGACCCGCCGTTCCCGCGGGCGGTCGTCGAAGTCGACCAGCACCAGCTGTTGCCAGATCCCGGTCAGGAGGCGGCCGTCGCGCAACGGGATCGTCTCCGACGGGCCGATGATCGCGGCGCGGATGTGGGCGTGCGAGTTGGAGTCGGCGTTCAGCTCGTTGTGGCGGTAGTGGCCCTCGGCCGGGATCAGGCGATCGAGAACCACGCGGAGGTCGTGCACCCCGCCGGGTTCGAACTCCATGGAGGTCACCGCTGCCGTCGAGCCGGGGACGAACAGCGAGACCGTGCCGTCGCTGACACCGCTCGCCGCGACGAAGCTCTCGACGCCCTCGGTCAGGTCGATGACGTCGCCGTCACCCCGGGTGGAGAAGCGCAGCTCGCCGGTGTGGACGGGCACCCGGCCGATCCTACGCGCCGGCCGAGGGGCCGGCGCGTAGGGAGCCGGAAGCCTCTAGTTGACGGTGCGGCTGTAGAAGAAGACGCTGAAGTCGGCAGCGTCCGTCTTTCCGGCCGTGCTCGCGTCCTCGATGATCACGCGGAGCTTGACCTCGTTCTCGCTTGCGCTGCTGCGGTTACGAGCGATCGAGACGACTGGCTCCAGGCCCGGCTGGGGGTCGAGGCCCGCCGAGGTCTGCGTGTTCTTCTGGCCGTTGGCCACGATCGAGAGGTCCGCGACGCTGTCCACCTTGAGGAACTTGCCGGTGCCGGTGTTGGCCCGGAAGGTCACGTCGTAGATGCCGGTGGCCACGCGGGCGACCGAGACACCCGGGGGCGAGGTCGCGGTCTGCTGGCCACCGAAGTTCGACACCGTCGGGGTCAGTCCGGTGTCGACAGTGGCGTAGCCCTTCGGGATCGCCAGCAGGGCGTTGGTGTCACGGTTCTTGATCGTGCCGGTCTTGCCGCCGCCGCCCTGGATGTCGGCTGTGGTGACCGCGTCGTTGACGATGTGGAAGCTGCGGACAGAGTCACGGTCGATCCGGGTGACCGCGTATGACGTGCCGCCGAGAGCGACGAACAGCGCCACGAGCGCGACAACCATTGCCGGCGACGGGCGCCGGCGGAAGATGCTTCGCATAGGGAGTTCCCTCCTGCGTTCGGGTAACAGGGGTGACAACAGCGCACCCCGGCCCAAGTCGCGGTGAAGGGGTGACGAGCGGAGTGGTGCGCTGCTTCGCCCGATCGGCGATCGGGCTAGAGGCTGAGACCCCCCGTGAATGGCTCGCCGGTCGACTCGGCCGTGGTACCGAGTGAGGACGTTGTCCTCACTCGGTCGGTTTCCATCTCCGTCTGCAGGCGATCGATCTCGTCCGGGGCCATCGTGTAGCCGTGCTCGGGCTCGGGGTAGCGGCGGCTTCGCACCTCCTCTGCGAAGGCGCTCACGCCCGCGACCATCTCCTCGCGGACGTTGGCGTAGCGCTTGACGAAGCGCGCCGCGTGCCCATCGTAGATCCCGAGCAGGTCGTGGAAGACCAGCACCTGGCCGTCGGTGGCCGGCCCGGCTCCGATGCCGATCACCGGCACGTCGATGCGCGGCATGAGGAGCTCGGTGAGGGCGCTCGGGACCGCCTCGAAGACCAGCGAGAAGCAGCCGGCGTCCTGGAGGGCGACCGCGTCGCGGACCACCTCGAGGGCCCGTTCGGTGGTGCGGCCCTGTGAGCGGTAGCCGCCCAGGGCGGTGGCGGTCTGGGGAGTCAGGCCCACATGGCCCATCACCGGGATGCCGGCGCCGGCGATCGCGCGGGCGCGCTGCACCGAGGTGCCACCGCCCTCGAGCTTGACCGCGTCGCAGCCGGCCTCCTTGACGAAGCGCTGCGCCGTCGTGATGGCCTGCTCGTCGGAGACCTCGTAGGAGCCGAACGGGAGGTCGCCCACCAGGAAGGGGGTCCTCAGGCCGCGCCGGACGGCGGCGGCGAGCATGAGCAGCTCATCGACGGTGATTGGCACGGTCGTCGGATAGCCGAGGACGGTCATGGCGCCGGAGTCGCCCACCAGGACCAGGTCCACGCCGGCCTCCTCGGCCACCTGGGCGCTTGGGTAGTCGTAGGCGGTGACCATGGCCAGCGGCTCGCCGAGGGCCTTCATCTCGGCCAGCCGGGTGAGGGTCACGGGCCGGCCCTTGCGCTCCGGTGCGTGGCTCACCGCTCGCTCGATCCAATCAGCTCTCCGACCGCGCCGTCCACATCGACGATCGCGTTCGCGGCGTCGACGTGCACCACCCGCGGCTCGTGGCCGCCCTCCAGCTCGACCTCTTCGTACTCGGCGTAGGAGACCACGATGACCTTGTCGCCCGAGTGCACCAGCCGCGCGGCGGCGCCGTTCACGCATACATCGCCGGAACCACGCAGGCCGGCGACGGTGTAGGTCTCGAAGCGGTTGCCGTTGTCGATGTCGAGCACGTGAACCAGCTCGTGCTCGCGGATGTCGGCAGCCTCGAGCAGAGCAGCGTCCATCGTGATCGAGCCGACGTAGTTGAGGTCGCTCCCCGTGACCGTGGCCCGGTGCACCTTGGACTTGAGCATCGTCCTTCTCATGCCTTGCCTCCTGTGAGATCGTTGAGCGAGCGGTGCTCGGCCGAGACCAATCGGTCCGGTGCTCGCCCGACCGACGCCCGGGCTGCGCTCCGGCCGACACGCCCGGCCTGCGCTCCGCTCGCCAGCACGACGTTGTCGATGAGGCGGGCGCGCCCGACGCGGGCGGCGAGCGCCAAGAGGGTGGAGCCGTTCACCGACTCGACGGGGGTCAGGTCCTCGGCTGAGCGCAGCTCCAGGTACTCGGGCTCGAGGCCCGCGGAGGCGAGCTCGGAGCGGGCGGCCTCGAGCACGGCCGAGGCGCTCAGCTCGCCGCGGGCGACGGTGTCCTCGGCTGCCCGCAGCGCGGCGCTGAGGCCGAGCGCCTGGTCGCGCTCGGCGGGCTCGAGGTAGGCGTTGCGCGAGGAGAGTGCGAGCCCGTCGGGGTCGCGGACGGTGGGCAGCACCTCGATCCGCGTGGGCACATCGAGGTCGCGCGCCATTCGGCGGATCACGAGCGTCTGCTGGGCATCCTTCTGGCCGAAGTAGACAGCGTCGGGACGGGCGATGTTGAGCAGCTTGAGCACGACGGTTGCCACGCCCTCGAAGTGCTCGTCTCCGCGCGCTTCGCCCTCCAGCTCCCGGGTCAGGCCGCTCACCCGCACACTGGTGGCAAAGCCCGGTGGGTAGAGCTCCTCCCGCGCAGGAGCGAAGAGCAGGTCCGCGCCCTCGGCATCGAGCAGGGCGGCGTCGCGCGTCTCGTCGCGCGGATAGGCCTCGAGGTCCTCGCTCGGCCCGAACTGCGTGGGATTGACGAACAGCGAGACGACGACGGTCTCGCACTCCTCGCGCGCGCGGCGCACCAGCGAGAGATGCCCCTCGTGCAGCGCGCCCATGGTGGGCACCAGGCCCACCCGCCCCGCGCCCTCGAGGGCGGCGCGCAGCTCGGCGACGCTGCGGGTGGTCTTCATGCGGTCACCCCGTTGCCCGCCAGGACGCGGGTGCGAGCCACCAGGGCGTCGAAGAGCTCGAGCAGCTCGGGCGCCGTGTCCTCCACAGCGGCGCGCTGACGCTCCACCGTGGCATCGTCGCCCCGGGCGACTGGCCCGGTGAGCGCGCGCTCGGGGCCGAGCGCAGCCCAGTTGTCCACCGTGCGTGCCACCAGGGGGGCGAGCAGGGCCCTGGCCCGGGGCGGCGAAAGCCCGGCGCCCGCTGCAACCGTTTCCGCGGCGGCCTCGATGGTCACCAGGAAGTTCGAGGCCACCGAGGCGGCGGCGTGGTAGGCGGCGCGACCTTCTTCGTCGACTTCGAAGGGCTCCATGCCGAGGACGCGCGCGAGCTTCTCAGCCAGCTCGAGCGCTCGAGCGCTCGAGCCCGCGACGGCGCAACCGGCGCCGGCAAAGGCTTCGGGCCCCTCGTCTCCGGTGAAGGTCTGCAGCGGGTGAAGAGCGAGGGCCTCGACGCCTGCGGGCGCCAGGGCGCCGAGGCCGGTGGCACCGCTCGTGTGGGCCACGAAGGGCGCGGCGCCGGTGACCACCTCGGCGGCCGCGGGGATCTCGGCGTCGGGAACGCAGAGGAGGATCGCCTCGCCGTGGGGAACCTCGCCCCGGCCGGCGGGGCCGTCCACCGACCAGCCGGCGGCCTTCAGCGCTCGGCACAGCGGGACGCCCAGGCGCCCAGCGCCGACCACGCCCACCGCGGGGCGGCTCGAAGAGCTAGTGGTGAGGTTCATCGCTTGGGTCCACTCCCGCGCCGGGGCGGGTAGCGGCCTGGCACAGATGATATCGCCGCCCGGGCCAACTGGTACAGGGGCTTAGGATGCGTCAGCGTGAGCGCCCGTCCCGCGGCCGAACGCCGCGAGGAGCTGATCGCGTTGATGCGCGAGATGGAGCAGCAGCACGACTGCCCCCTGATCGCCACCCGCACCAAGCTGGTCTTCGGCGCGGGCAACGCCGACGCGGACCTGATGTTCGTGGGCGAGGCGCCCGGGTTCTACGAGGACCAGCAGGGGCTGCCGTTCGTGGGCAGGGCGGGAAAGCTGCTCGATCAGCTCTTGATCGAGATCGGTCTCGAGCGCGGTGACAGCTTCATCACGAATGTGACGAAGTGCCGGCCTCCCGACAACCGCGACCCGCTCCCGGACGAGATCGCCGTCTGCAAGCCCTACCTCCTCCGTCAGATCGAGCTGATCGAGCCGACGGTGGTCTGCACGCTGGGGAACTTCTCGCTCAAGCTGCTCACGCGCTCGAACACCGGGATCACGCGCGTACACGGCGTGCCCCAGGAGCACGAGCTGGGGGGCCGCAAGGTCCAGCTCTATCCGCTCTTCCACCCCGCGGCGGCGCTGAGGGGGACCGCGGTGCTCGAGCAGCTTCGGGCGGACATGGGCCGCCTCCCCCCGCTGCTCGCCGCGCCCGCGCCGGGGCAGCCGGAGCCCCCGGTCGATCCGGCCAGCCAGCTCGACCTCTTAGGTTGATCGAGCGAGTCACCGAGACAGCCGAGCAGACGGAGTCCGCGGGCGCCGAGCTGGCGCGGGGCCTCGAGCCCGGCGATGTCGTTCTCGTAGCCGGCGAGCTGGGCAGCGGCAAGACCACGTTGGTACGGGGCGCCTGCCGGGAGCTGGGGGTGCGCGGACCGGTCACCAGCCCGACCTTCACGCTCGGCCATGTGCTGCCCGGCGATGCCTTCGAGGTGGCCCATCTCGACCTCTACCGCCTCGGCTCGCTGGCCGACGAGGACCCAGGCGTGCTCGACGACTATCTCACCCACGAGAGGGTCGGGTTCGTGGAGTGGCCGGAGGTGGCCGAGCCCGCGGACCTGCCGGTGGCGGCCCGGGTGCGCCTGCAGCACCTCGGCGGCGACCGGCGCAGGATCACGATCGAGTGAACCTTCTGGGCTTCGACACCTCCACGGCCGCCACTGCGGTGTGTGTGGAGCGGGCCGACGGCGAGGTCTTCGAGCTCGTGCCCGAGCCTGCCGACCTCCAGCAGCGGCCGGCTCACGGGGCCGAGCTGCTGCCCGGCATGGCGCGGCTGCTCGACGATGCCGGCCTGGGATGGGGTGATATCGACGCGGTGGCTCTGGGCGTGGGCCCGGGCACCTTCACCGGCCTGCGCATCGGCGTGGCCACGGCGCGCTCGCTGGCCCTGGCGCGCGGGCTCGAGCTGCGACCCGTGTCGTCGCTCGCCGCTCTGGCCGAGGGCATCGCCGGCCCGCTGAGGCTGCCGGTGATCGACGCCCGGCGGGGAGAGGTGTTCGCCGCACTGTTTGAGGATGGGGCAGAGCGCCTGGCGGCCGCAGCGTGGCCACCAGAAAGGCTGGTCGCCGCGCTGGCCGACGGCGTTCTCACCCCCCGGGCGGCCGGAGACGGAGCGTTACATTTTCGGGAGGCGTTCGAGGCGGCCGGCGTCACGGTCGAGCCCGAGGGGTCCCCGGCCCACGTGGTCCGCGGCCTGCACGTGTGCCGGCTGGCGCGCCGCTCGCCCCCGAGGCCACCACAGGCCGTTCTACCCGACTACCTGCGACTCCCCGACGTCAAGTGCTCCCCTACTCGATCATCGACGGTACTTTCGGTGAGGAGCACTGAGCCCGGATGACCCCTCCGCTGGAACTGCGCCGCCTCTTCTACGCCGACCTTCCCGGCGTCATCGCCATCGAGCGCCGGGCCTTCCCCACACCCTGGTCGCTCGCGATGTTCGTTCTCGAGCTGAGCAAGCCGTCGGGCGTCTGCCTTGCCGCCCTGCGCGGCGGGCGTCTGGTCGGCTATCTCATCTGCGCGCGCTATGACCGCGTCTGGCACCTGATGAACGTGGCCGTGGACGATCGCCGGCTGCGCGAGGGCATCGCCACCGCAATGATCGAGCGGCTGTTCGAGCTGGCGGACGGCCCCGGTGAGCAGTACACGCTGGAGGTCCGCACCTCGAACAGCGGGGCGATCGAGATGTACGAGGGCTTCGGCTTTCGCTCGGCAGGTCGCAAGAGGGCCTACTACCACGACAACCGCGAGGATGCCCTGATCATGTGGCGCACAGCCCCACAGCGGGCACCCGCGGGGGGTGGGTCGTGATCCTGGGCGTGGAGACCAGCTGCGACGACACCTGCGCCGCCATCGTGACCGAGGCGGGTGAGGTGCGCTCGAACGTCGTCTCCTCCCAGGGCCTGGTTCACGCTCCCTTCGGTGGGGTGGTGCCCGAGGTGGCCTCCCGCCATCACCTGGAGCTGATCGATGCGGTGATCGCCGAGGCGCTGGCCCGCGCCGGTGTCAGCCTCGACGACGTCGAGCACGTGGCCGTGACCCGCGGCCCCGGGCTGATCGGCGCGCTGCTGGTGGGGCTC
>JACCZR010000058.1 GCA_013695855.1 Thermoleophilaceae bacterium | reverse complement strand
AGATCCTTGCAATCACCTTCACCAACAAGGCGGCCAACGAGATGCGCGAGCGCGTCGGTGCGCTGGTGGGCCGCCGCTCGCGCGCGATGTGGGTGATGACCTTCCACTCCGCCTGCGCGCGCATCCTGCGCGCCGAGGCCGAGCGCCTCGGCTACACCCGCGGCTTCACGATCTACGACGAGGCCGACTCGGTGCGGCTGGTCAAGCAGTGCATCGACGAGCTCGACGTCGACCCCAAGCGCTTCCCACCGCGCGCCATCAAGCGCCAGATCTCCGACGCCAAGAACCATCTGCTGGACGCCGGGGCCTACCGGCTGAAGGTCGACTCCTTCTTCGAGCAGACCGCCGCCGACGTCTACGAGGTCTACGAGCCCCGCTTGCACTCCGGCAACGCGATGGACTTCGACGACCTGCTGTTTCGCTCCGTGAACCTGTTCGAGCTCTTCGGTGAGGTGCGGGACCGCTACCGGGCGAGCTTCCGGCACGTCCTGGTGGACGAGTACCAGGACACCAACCGGGCCCAGTACCGCTGGCTGCAGCTGCTGGCGGAGGAGCACCGGAACCTCTGCGTGGTGGGGGATGACGACCAGTCCATCTACCGCTTCCGGGGCGCCGACATCAGAAATATCCTGGATTTTGAAGGGGACTACCCGGACTCCCACACCGTCAAGCTCGAGCAGAACTACCGCTCCACCCAGACCATTCTCTCCGCCGCCAACGGGGTGATCGCCCACAACCGCGGGCGTAAGCCCAAGTCGCTGTGGTGTGACCTGGGACAGGGGGAGCCGGTCCACGTCCGCGAGCTCGAGGACGAGCACGCCGAGGCGCGCTTCGTGGTCAGCGAGATCGAGCGTCACGTGGAGGGCGGGGGCTCGCGCGACGACGTGGCGGTCTTCTACCGGACCAACGCGCAGTCTCGGGTGCTCGAGGACATGCTCGTGCGCTACGGCGTGGGCTATCAGGTGATCGGCGGCACGCGCTTCTACGAGCGGGCGGAGATCAGAGACGCGCTGGCCTACCTCACGCTGCTGGTCAATCCGCACGACACCGTGTCCTTTGGGCGAGTGGTCAACTCGCCCCGCCGCGGGATCGGGCAGACCTCGCAGGCCCGCATCACCGGCTACGCCAACACCATCGGCGAGCCGGTATTCGACGTGGCGGCGGCGCCCAGCTCGATCCCCGGGCTCGCCGCCGCGGCGATCAAGGCCGTGGGTCGCTTCATGTCCACGATGGAGCGCCTGCGCGAGCGCGCCGACGGCGGGGCGCCGGTGGGCGACCTGCTGCAGGAGGTGCTCGAGGAGACCGGCTACCTGGCGGCGTTGGAAGCCGAGCGGACGATCGAGTCGCAGGGGCGCCTTGAGAACCTCGAGGAGCTGGTGAGCGTGGGGCGCGAGTACGAGGCTACGGCCGAGGAGCCCTCCGTGGAGGAGTTCCTGCAGCAGATTGCGCTGTTCTCCCAGCAGGACGACTTGCGCGACGACGAGGGCATCGTGACCCTCATGACGCTCCACAACGCGAAGGGCCTCGAGTTCGACACGGTGTTCATGATCGGCTGCGAGGACGGAGTGTTCCCGCACTCGCGGGCGGTGGACGCCGGCGACCTCGAGGAGGAGCGCCGGCTCTGCTACGTGGGCCTCACCCGGGCCAGGCGCGAGCTGTACGTGACCAGCGCGCGCACGCGCGTCCTGCACGGAGGGCGCGACTTCAACCTGCCCAGCCGCTTCATCGCCGAGATTCCCGCCGAGCTGACCGACCAGGAGGAGCAGCTCACCGGGCGCGCGTCGGTGACGAGTTGGGCGAGCACCGGCCCGAGCGCACCAGCGCCCACCCCCGGCGCCGCGGCGAGGTTCGCCGTGGGCGACGACGTGACGCACGCCAACTTCGGCGAGGGAGTGATAGTGGGCGCCGAGCCCGGGGGCATGATCGTGGTGCGCTTCGCGGGCGATGGGTCGGAGCGCAAGCTGATGGCCGACTACGCACCGCTCAAGAAGATGGGCTGAATGCCCGGCAGGCTGATCGACGGCAAGGCGGTCGCGGCCGAGGTGCGCGAGCGGGTGGCCGCCGAAGTGGCCGAGCTGGCGCACGCGCCGGGACTCGCGACGGTGCTGGCGGGTGACGACCCGGCCTCGGCGGTCTACGTGCGCATGAAGCGCGAGGACTGCGCTCAGGTGGGCATCGAGTCGTTTCACCACGAGCCCGGAGGAGACGTTCCCGAGCAGGCTCTGGCCGAGCTGCTCGGCTCGCTGAACTGCGACCCTCAGGTCAACGGCATCCTGCTCCAGCTGCCGCTGCCGGGCCACCTCGACGGCGAGGCCATGAGCGCGCTGATCGATCCCGCCAAGGACGTCGACGGCTTGACGCCCTTCAGCGCGGGGCTCCTCGCCCACGGGCACCCGGGACTCGTGCCCTGCACCCCCGCGGGGGTCATGGAGCTGCTCGCGCACGCGGACGTGGAGCTCGAGGGCGCCGAGGCGGTGGTGGTCGGCCGTTCACAGCTCGTGGGCAAGCCGCTCGCCTCGCTGCTGCTGGCCGCCAACGCCACCGTCACCCATTGCCACTCGCGCACGCGCGACCTCGGAGCGAGCTGTCGCCGCGCGGACGTGCTGGTGGCGGCTGCGGGATCGCCGGGCCTGATCACCGCCGACATGGTCCACGAAGGCGCCGCCGTGATCGACGTGGGCACCAACCGCACCGACGATGGCCTCGTGGGCGACGTGGACTTCGACGCGGTCCGCGAGGTGGCGGGGGCGATCACACCCGTGCCCGGCGGGGTGGGCCCGATGACGCGCGCCATGCTGCTCGTGAACACCGTGGCGGCAGCCCGCACGCAGCTCGAAGCGCGCCGGTAGGCTCGCCGAGGTGGACCTTCGCCGGCTGCGCATGGGAGAGCTGGTCGCGAGCGCCGGAGGGGCGTTGCTCGTGATCGCCTTGGTGGTGCCCTGGTACAGCTACGACGTCGCGACCTCGTTCGGAGCCGCACCGCAGCTGGACTCCCTCAACGGCTTCAGCGCGATGGCCGTGGCCGACGTGGTCCTGCTCGCGCTGGCTCTCGCGGCCCTGGGCCTGGCGGCCGTCACAGCCCTCGAGAAGACGGTGGCGGTGCCGATCGCCTACGCCAGCTTGCTCTGCCTGGCCAGCCTCGTCGGGCTGGTCTTCGCGGTTACCCACCTGGGCTCGGCTCCGCGACCTCCGCGGGTCCCCGCCGAGACCTCCGTCGAGTCGACCACGAGCGCAGGCCCCTACCTGACCCTGTTGGCGGTGCTCGTGATCCTCACCGGGTCGCTCCTCGCGATGCGTGACGAGCGCCTCAGCGGACGCTCTCGGCTGACCGACGGGACCGGCCGGCCGATCGGGGCCGCGCCCGAGGTCGAGCG
>JACCZR010000050.1 GCA_013695855.1 Thermoleophilaceae bacterium | reverse complement strand
GCATCGAGGCCTCGCGCAGCGCCTGGGCGAAGCCCGCCAGCTCGGCGGCGGCCTCGCCCTTCAGGCGCATCGCGATCAGGAAGGCGCCGGCCTGCGCCTCGCTCGTCTCGCCGGCGAGCAGCACGGCCATCGCCTCGCGCGCCTCGCCGAAGCTGAGGTCGCGACTGCCGCGCGCACCGGTCCCGACCAGCTTGATCGTGGCGGCGAAGCCCTCGTAGCTGGAGCGACCGCGCTCGATCACAGCTCGAAGCGGTAGCCGACGCTGCGCACCGTCTTGATCCGCGCTGCGTGCCCGTGGCCGAGCTTGGCGCGCACCCGGCGCACGTGCACGTCCACCGTGCGCGCGCCGCCGTAGTAGTCGTAGCCCCACACGGCCGACAGCAGCGACTCGCGCGAGAACGCCCGGCCCGGGTTGCTCATCAGGAATTTCAGCAGCTCGTACTCCATGTAGGCGAAGCTCACGGGCTCGCCGGCGATCGCCACCTGATAGGTGGCGACGTTGAGCTCGAGCGACCCGGCCCTCACCACGTCGTCGTCCTCTGAGCCGTCTGCCCGCCGGCGCACCCGCTTCACGCGCGCGGCGAGCTCCTCGGGCGCGAACGGGCGCACGAGCAGCTCGTGTGAGTCCCCGAGCGACGCCGCCGACGAGAGGTGCTCGGGATCGACCGCAGCCACGAGCGGCACCTCGCGCAAGTCCTCGTGGCCGCCGAGACGCTCGACGAGCGCATCGGGCGGGTCGTCCTGCGCCCGGGCGGCGACGACCACCAGCCCGGGGCGGCGCGCGGCCGCGCCCTCGTCGTCGCCGGGAGGCAGCAGCGAGCCGTTAACGCTCACGCGCCGCGGGCTGAACCCGAGCCGGGCGAGGCCTCGCGCCAGCTCGCTTGCCAGCTCACGGTCCTCGGAGTAGATCCAGGCGTCGGACACCGCACTCAGAGAAGCCGCAGCAGGCGGGAGCGCTCGAACTCGGTCACGGTGCGGCGAAAGTCCTCCCACTCGCGGCGCTTGTTGCGCAGGAACGCGTCGCAGATCGTGTCGCCCAGCGTCTCGCGCGCGAGGTCGGAGCCGTCGAACAGGTCGGTCGCCTCGCGCAGATCGCGCGGCAGGCGCGCCGCCCCCTCAAGCGGCTGTCCGTTGCTCTCGGCGGGGGGTTGGTAGCCGCGCTCGAGGCCGCGCAGCCCGGCGGCGAGGATCAGCGCGAAGGCCAGGTAGGGGTTGCACGCCGGGTCGGGCGAGCGCAGCTCGATCCGCGCCGCCACCTCCTTGTCAGGCCGGCTCGACGGTATGCGCACCAGTGACCCGTTGCCGCGGCGTGCCCACTCAACCGCCTCCGGCGCCTCGAACCCCGCCGCGAGGCGCTTGTAGGAGTTGACCCACTGGTTGGTGACCGCGGTCAGCTCGGGTGCGTGGGCGAGCACACCGGCGAGGAAAGCCCGCCCTGTCGGCGACAGGGGCTCGCCGGCTTCCGGGCTCCAGAACGCGTTCCCATCGTGGTCGAACAGGGAGCAGTGCAGGTGCATGCCCGAGCCGGCTGCCCCCTCGAGCGGCTTGGGCATGAAGGTGGCGTAGATGCCGAGCTCGTGCGCGACCTCCTTGACAGCGAGCCTGAAGGTCGTCACCGAGTCGGCCATCGAGAGGGCGTCGGTGTGGCTGAGGTCCATCTCGTGCTGGGAAGGTCCCACCTCATGGTGGGAGGCCTTGACGGGGATCCCCATCTGCTCGACGTGCTCGATCGTCCGCCTGCGGAAGTCGCTGCCCACGTCGAGCGGCGTGAGGTCGAAGTAGGCGCCGTCGTCGAGCGGGCTCGGCTCCTCCCCGTCGCCGGGCTCGGCGAAGAGGAAGAACTCGATTTCCGGGCCGACCTGGAAGCTGTAGCCCAGCTCAGCCGCCTGGCCGAGCACCCGCCGCAGCACATGGCGCGAGTCGGCCGGGTAGGGCGCGCCGTCGGGCAGGCGCACGTCGCAGAACATGCGCGCCACGACCGAGTCCGGCCGCCAGGGGAGCACCTGGAAGCTCGCCGGGTCGGGGTGGGCGATCGCATCGCGCTCGCGCAGACGCGCGCTGCCCTCGAGTGACGAGCCGTCGAGCGAGACCCCCTCCTCGAGCGCCACCTCGAGCTCGGAGACCGGGATCGCGAAGCTCTTGAGCAGCCCCAGCACGTCGACGAACCAGAGCCGCACGAAGCGCACACCGCGCTCGGCGACGCTGCGCAGCACGTACTCGCCGCGCAGCGCGGCAGGGGCTCTCGCTGGCGCGTCAGCGTCCATGCGGCTGACGCTACGGGCCCTGTGGTCCCGCGTCTATGTGCGGTTGGTCCCAGTGACCCCTACCGCGTGTCCAGCTGGAGGGTGGCTTTTCTTCTTCGACTTCAGTCCCGCGCGGCGCGGCTCGCCAGGCCCTCGAGATGGAGGTGCGCCCGCCAAAGGCGTTGCCCTCAGAGCAGAGCGAGCGCCTGACGCAGATGTGCCGCCAGGCCGGCCAGAGCGAGGTCCCGATCGCGCTCGCCTGCGCGGAGTCTCACCTCCGCTGCGACCGCGTGGACCCCTCCGAGCGGTCGAAGTGCCGGTCGTGCAGGGGGCAGGCCACCGTGTCATCGGCCACCAGACCGTCGGCTAGCGGCCCCATCCGCACGCCTGACGCAGCCCTGAACGACACGTCGGTTGGACCTGATGTCGACCACGGGCACACGAATCTCCACCAGGGGTCCATGGCGGACTGGACAGTCGGTCACCAAGCTTGCACCGAGTCACAGCCCTCGGCTGGCGGTCCGTCCAGTCCCCATCCATGGAGCCCTGATGCGGCTAACAGAAGAGCCCTGATGCGGCTAACAGAATTCAGACGCGCCGGACCGGTGTGCAGCGCGGGACTCCGACGCCATGGCCTGCCCGTTCATCTGGAGCCCGAGCATCCCAAGCTCGGACATCTGCTCGTGGCGGTCGCGCGACAGCTCGGGGGGCGGGCATGTCGGTGACGGCCGCCGAACCGCTGCGCGACGGGCACGGGCGCCTCATCGAGGACGTGCGAGTGTCGGTGACCGACCGCTGCAACTTCCGCTGCCAGTACTGCATGCCCGCGGAGGGGCTGCCCTGGCTCGACCGCAAGGAGCTGCTCTCGTTCGAGGAGCTCGAGCGGGTCGTGCGCCTGCTGGCCGGCATGGGGGTCCGCGACGTCCGGCTGACCGGCGGGGAGCCGCTGGTGCGGCGCGGTCTCCCACGCCTCGTGGAGCGGCTGAGCCAGGTGGAGGGACTGCGCGAGGTGTCGCTGACGACGAACGGCTACCTGCTCGAGCGCGACGCCGACGAGCTCGCCGCGACGGGCATCAAGCGCGTGAACGTGTCGCTCGACTCGCTCCAGCGCGACCGCTTCTTCCACATGACCCGGCGCGACGCCCTGCCGCAGGTCCTGCGCGGGCTGGAGGCGCTGGCACGCCACCCCGGGGTCCGCCCGATCAAGGTCAACGCGGTCGCGATGCGGGGTTTCACCGAGGAGGAGGCGCTGCCGTTCGCGGAGTTCGCCCGCAGTAGCGCCTTCCAGGTGCGCTTCATCGAGTTCATGCCGCTCGACGCCGACCGCTCGTGGTCGTCGGACTCCGTCCTGACGGGCGACGAGGTGAGAGCGCTGATCAGCGCCGTCCACCCGCTGGAGGAGCTGCCGCGCGAGCGCTCCGGTACCGCCCGCGTCTTCCGCTTCACCGACGGTCGCGGCGAGATCGGCTTCGTCAACCCGGTCTCCGAGCCGTTCTGCGCCGACTGCAACCGCATCCGGCTTACGGCGGAGGGGAAGTTGCGCACGTGCCTGTTCTCGCTGCACGAGACCGACCTGCGCCGCCCGCTGCGGGATGGCGCCTGCGACACCGAGATCGAGCAGATCGTCCGCGCCGCGGTCTGGCGCAAGGAGCTGAAGCACCAAGTCGGCGAGGAGGGCTTTCGCCGGCCGGCCCGCACGATGAGCGCGATCGGGGGCTGACCCGGGGTGCGCCTCGACTGGCCCTCTGCGCTCCGCAGTGCCGGACCCCGGCTCGACCGCCGCGAGCTCGCCACGGGGAATCTCGGCCTGGGGTTCCTGGCCGGGGTCGCTGTGCTGCTTGTCGTCCGCGGGAGCGCGCGGACGCGCGCGCTGGGGGGTCGGCGTCCAGCGGCGACGGCGGCGACCGGAGACGCGCTGTGACCGAGCAAGCAGAGGTCGCAGGGGCGACGGCGAGGGAATGGATCGAAGCGTTCGCGTGCGAGCTCGGCGCGCCGCCCCCGGATCCCGAGTCCGTCGACGCCGTGCTTGAGCTGGCGGCCATCGCGGCGCACGCCTCAGAGCGCATCGCCGCCCCGGTCGCGTGCTGGCTCGGCGGCGCCTCGGGGAAATCGATCGACGAGCTGCGGGCGATCGCGGCCCGGGTCAGCGGTTGAGCATGCGCTCTGCAAGCGCGAGCTCGTCGGGTGTGTTTACGTTGAAGAGGAGCCGCTCGGGATGGCCGAAGCGGGCAAGCTCGTCTTCGGTGACGATGCGCGGGTCGAGTTCACCGACAACCCGCTGCAACGGCGCGCTGCGCCCGAGCGCCGCGGCGAGCGCGGGCTCGAGGGAGGGGTCGTAGCGTGCCAGCAGCGGGTGGAGGCGAGCCTCGGTGCTCGGCACCACGAGGCGACCGGGGAGGCCCGCGAGCCAAGCGAGCAGCCTCGCCGGGACGAAGGGGAGGTCGCAGCCCACGACCAGCACCGGCCCGGCGGACCTCTGGATCGCGGCAAGGATCCCGCAGAGTGGATGCGCCGGCTCGGGCGGCTCGATCCAGGTGGGCACGGTGAGCTCGGGGAGCGCCGAATGCGGCTTCGCCACGACGACGGCCTCCACGCCCGCGGCCGCGAGCGCCGCGAGCGGGTACTCGATCAGCGGGCGGCCGCCGAGCTCGACGATCGCCTTCGAGGTCCCCATGCGCCTGCTGTGCCCGCCCGCGAGCACCGCTGCGAGCACCCGCGGCCGGTCGGCGGAAGCGTCTGCATCCATCATCCGGCCAAGTCTCACCGAACGGGCGGCGGCGGTCACCCTCCTCGTCGCCCGAGCCGTCCAGGACCGTCAGACGTGAGCCTGGACTTGCTCCATCCGCACGAGGCCGTTGAACGCGTGCTCTCGGCCACCTCGTCGCCATCGACGGCTGAGGAGGTCGCCGTGTCGGCGGCCCTCGGGCGCGTGCTGGCGGCCGACGTCACGAGCCGCGAAGCGGTCCCCGGCTTCCACAACTCGGCGATGGACGGGTTCGCCGTGCGCGCCGCCGACACGTGGGGAGCCCGGCCGGATCGCGCCACGCCTCTCGCGATCGTGGACGAGTCACGGGCGGCAGGCCCCCGGCCGTGACCGCCACCACCCCCTCCGTGTTCTCCACGCGCTCCCGCGCCGCCACCGCAAACCGAAGTGGCGCGGCGGAGCTGAGCCCTGGCAGCCTCCGCCTTGGCCGCGTCGTCCAGCGTGTCGAGGGCGTCGTCCCAGTCGGCGAAGGGCCTGGCGGCCAAGTCGCGCGTGCCGGGCCGCGTGACTTGCCCGGCGCCATCGCCCCAGCAGTCTCAGCTCGTCGGCCGCCGGGCGGCCGGCCGCGGTGTGGCACACCGATTGCCGAGCGCGCGAGAACTCTCGAGCAGGGCGGTCTTGCCCACCCGCCTGCGGCGCCACACCAGCCCGAGGCGGGCGCCGGGCAGCCCCCAGCAGCTTGCGAGCTCATCGAGCTCCTCGGTGCGGTTGACGAACACCGGCCGAGGGTTACCGACATCGGACGTAACCGACATCCAATGTCGGTTACATGGCGAACGCTGTCAGGTCGATCGAGCGCGCGGGGTCACCGACGCGGGAGCTGCTCGTCGAAGCGCGGGAGGCCGTCGTCGGGGATCGGCTCCCACGGGGCGGCGTAGGCGACGAACTGGCGGGCCTGCGGGCGCACGCCCGGGTCGCCGTCAATCGCACCGAGGCGGACCAGGGCGACGTCGCGATCGTCCGGGTCGACGCCGAAGATCGCCGACCCGCAGAGCGAGCAGAACATCTTCTCGAAGCCTTCGTCGGGCGCCCAGGTGCCGATGTGCTCCTCGCCCTCGACCACTCGGAACGAGCCACGGGCGGCAAGGGCGGTGGCGGACGCCGCGGTGCCGGTGCGGCGCTGGCAGCGGGTGCAATGGCAGTAGGCGGCGCC
>JACCZR010000011.1 GCA_013695855.1 Thermoleophilaceae bacterium | reverse complement strand
GCCTTCTTCCAGGCCGGCGGGCTGGTGTTCGCGCTGTGGGGGCGCGAGCAGCTGGCCACCGACAGCGGCGTCCAGGATGCTCCCGGCTGGGGCGGTGTGACGCTGGCCCACAACGTCGGCTCGCCGGCGGAGGTCGACGAGGTGATCGAGCAGGTCCGCAGGGCCCGCGCCACGGTTACCCGCGAGCCCGGCGAGACTTTCTGGGGCGGCTACTCGGGGGCTTTCATGGACACCGAGGGCCACGCATGGGAGGTCGCGCACAACCCGGGTTGGACGTTGCGCGAGGACGGCGGCGTGGAGCTGGCGCCCTAGAAGACCCCTCGGTCAGCCGGAGACGTCCCAGGCCTGCAGCAGCGGCAGCGGGTCGACCGGCTTGCCGCCCGAGAACCATCCGCCCACCCAGACCTCGAAGTGCAGGTGCGGTCCGGTCGAGCTGCCGGTGCTGCCCACCTGCCCGATGCGCTGACCGGTGCGCACGCGCTGGCCCACGCGCACCGAGCCGCTGAGCATGTGCATGAAGACGTAGTCGCGGTTCTCGCCGGAGCCGCGCAGGACCACGTAGTGGCCCCCGCCGCCAGCCTGGTAGGCGACCGTCTTGATCGTCCCGCCTCGCGGCGCCACTATCGGCGTGCCCGAGGCGGCGACCAAGTCCTGGCCTTGGTGGCGGCGGCCACTGCGCGGTGACCCGAAGCGAGCGCCGGATCCCCCGTAGCTGAAGGCGCCCACGAGCGGGAAGCGGTGGTGAACGTAGGAGAGCTCGCGCGTGCTCTCGATCCCCTTGGCCCGCCGCAGCGTACGGCCGCGGCCATCGCGGGCGGCGATTCTCAGCACGTAGCGGCCTTGGGGCAGGGAACCCGCCTCGCGGCCCGTGAGCGCAACGCTCTGGGTGCGGCCGGTGGCCCGCGAGCCGAGCGCGATGGTGGTCACGGGCGCGCGGGAGCCCGGGCGGCGCAGGACGAGGCGGACGCGGACCTGGCCGGCTGCGGAGTGGATGCGAAAGCGCACCCGGGCCGGGTGGCCGAGGTCGAAGAGCTTTCGCCGGGACAGGTCGAAGGCGATGAGCACCGGGCCGCCGCGGTGGGTCTTGCGCGGTCCCTTCCGCCGGCGGGCGGGCTTCCTGCGCATCGGCTTGCGTGGAGCCGGCTTCGGAGGGGCCAGGCCGACGCTGGAGCCGCCACCGGCGGAGGGAGGCTCGGCGCCGCCGCTGCTCGAGGCGCTTGCCGACGGCGCCGCGAGGCAGGCCAGGGTCAGAACCGTTGGGAGGACGACGCGGCGCACGGGTTCGGAGAGAGTCGGCGATCTCCTCCCTGCCTTCAAAGCGAGCACGAGGACTTGCAAGTGACCGACCGGCCAAGGCATGGTCGATTCGGTGCCCAAGAGGGGCCCAAAGCGACCGCGAGCTTCGTTCAGGCGCCGTGAATGCGCGTCAGCAGCTCGCGGGCGCCCGCCTTCGCCAGCGGCTCGTTGAGGTTGCCGCACTTCGGCGACTGCACGCAGGAGGGGCAGCCCTTCTCGCAGGGGCACTCGGAGATCAGGCGCAGAGCGTCGGCCACCAGCGCCTCGAAGCGCTCGTAGCCCTGGCGAGTGATCCCGATCCCGCCGGGGTGGCCGTCGTAGATGAACACCGTGGGCTTGCCCGTCTGGCCGTGGAAGTTGGTCGAAAGCCCGCCGATGTCCCAGCGGTCGCACATCGCCAGCAGCGGCAGCACCGCGATCTGGGTGTGCTCGGCGGCGTGCAGGGAGCCGAGCAGGATGTCCATCGGGAAGTCACCCAGCGCGCCCTCGGGCAGCTCGTACCAGAGAGCCTGGGTCGAGAAGGTCTGCTCGGGCAGGTCGAGCGTGACCAGGTCGAGCACCGCGTGGTCGGTGACCCGCTTCTTCTGGAAGGCGATGGTCTGCTCGGTGACCGACACCTCGCCGAACGACAGCGCCACGTCGCCGATCTCGCGGGCCTCGATCACGCGCTCGATCCAGGTCTCGGTCTCCTTCTTGGGCTGGGTGTACCAGTCGCCCGAGAAGCGGCGCACCAAAGCCCGGCGTGCTCTCAGGTCGAGCTCTTCGACCTCGTAGGAGACACCCAAGTGCAGGTACACCGCGCCCGGGTGCACGGCGCCGTGGGAGCGGCTGGCCTCTACGGTGCCGATCACCTCGCCGCCGTCGCCTTCCACGATCGCCACGCTGTCGGGCGAGGCCGAGCGCAGGGCGATCTTCCCCGCCGGGTAGCCCTCGCCGCGCACGAGGTAGCGCCCGCCGCGCTCGCGCAGCTCGCCGAACGAGACCAGTCGCTTGGCCGCGTGCTCCCAGTCGGGGCCGAACACCTGGGCGTCCTCGCCCGACAGCGGCAGCTCGTAGGCGGCCGCGGCCAGGTGGGCCAGGTGGATCTCCTCGGAGGTGTGGTCGAGGATCGCGGCCTCCACCGGTCGCTCCAAGAACTCGTCGGGGTGGCGGCAGAAGAACTGGTCCAGCGCATCGTCGCCTGCGATGTAGAGCGCGAGCCCCGTGCCCCGGCGTCCCGCGCGCCCCCACATCTGCCGCAGGCTCGCCACCGTGCCCGGGAAGGTCACGCACACCGCGGCGTCCAGCTCGCCGATGTCGATGCCCAGCTCGAGCGCGTTGGTGGCCACCACCCCCAGCAGGTCGCCTTCGGTCAGCCGCCGCTCGATCTCACGGCGCTGGGCACCGGTGTAGCCGGCGCGGTAGGGCGCCACCCGCTTGGCGAGGTCCTCCCGCCCCGCGGCTTCGAGGCGCTCCCGCGTGAAGCGCTGCACCAGCTCCACCCCGCGGCGCGACTTCAAGAAGCAGATCGTGCGCGCTCCGCTCTCCATCAGCTCGGTCAGCAGCTCGGCGGCCTCGCTGAGCGGCGAGCCGCGGGTGCCCAGCTTCTCGTCGAGCAGCGGCGGGTTCCACATCGCGATCCGCCGGTCGTGGCGCGGCGCCCCGTCGCGGTCCACGAGGCGATGCTCCTCTCCCGTCAGCCGCTCGGCCAGCTCGCCCGGATTGGCGATCGTGGCGCTCGTGAGCATCGTCCGCGGCTCGGTCCCGTAGGCGCGCGCGAGCCGGCGAAGGCGCCGCAGCACGTTGGCCACGTGCGAGCCGAACACGCCGCGGTAGACGTGGGCCTCGTCCACCACTATCCAGGCCAGGTTGGCCAGCACGTCGCCCCAGTGCTTGTGGTTGGGCAGCACGCCTACGTGGAGCATGTCCGGGTTGGTGAGGATGAGGTTCGAGCGCCCGCGGATGGCGCGGCGCTCCTCGCGCGGCGTGTCGCCGTCGTAGATCGCGTGGCGAAGGAACGGGGCACCCAGCGCGCTCAGCTTCCGGGCTTGGTCCTGTGCCAGCGCCTTGGTCGGGTACAGGTAGAGGGCGCGGGCCCCTGGGTCCCGCGCGAGCGTTTCGAGGACCGGAAGGTTGAAGGCGAGCGACTTGCCGCTCGCCGTCCCGGTGGTGACGATTACCGGTCCCTCGCGCGCGGCCTCAAAGGCCTCGGCCTGGTGGGACCACAGCTGCTCGATGCCGGCCCGCTCGAGGCCCTCGACCAGCGCCGGGTGCAGACCCCCCGGCAGCTCGGCAGGGCGGCCGCCCATCGACTTCTCGCGCCCGGTGGCGGCGAGGCGCCCGTCCTCGCGGCCCCGCTCGAGCAGGGCCTCCCAGGGGCTCGCGGTGGGGAGGGTGGACACGAGCGGCCATAGTAGGCCGCGGTGATTCGCAGCTTTCACCACTCCGACTTCCCGGTCGAGCTGCTGCGCGAGCGCAAGCGAGAGACGCTGACCGTGGTGCTGCCCACCCGTGAGGTGGCGGACACGATCGGCCCGATCGTCGAGACGCTCACGGCAATGGAGCTGATCGACCAGGTGCTCGTGGTCGACGCCGCGTCCGATGACGGCTCTGGCGAATTGGCCCGCTCGCGCGGAGCCGAGGTCCACCAGGAGTCAGAGCTCGTGCCCGAGCTCGGCCGAGTGATGGGCAAGGGCGACGCCATGTGGCGGGCGCTGTCGGTGGCCCGGGGCGACGTAGTCGCCTACTTGGACTCGGACACCCGGGAGTTCCGCGCGCGCTTCGCCTGCGGGCTGCTCGGTCCGCTGGTGGTGGACGGGGGGGTCGAGTTCGTCAAGGGCAGCTTCCGCAGGCCCTTCGCCGGCGAGCCCGGTGGCCGGCCGCGCGGCGGTGGCCGGGTGACCGAGCTGACCGCCCGCCCGCTGTTCAGCGCCTTCTACCCCGAGCTGGCCGCCTTCGCCCAGCCGCTGGCGGGGGAGGTGGCGGCCCGGCGCACGCTGTTCGAGCGAGTTCCCTTCGCCTGCGGCTACGCGGTCGAGACCTCGATGCTGCTCTACGTGCGCGAGCTCGTCGGGGTCGCCCGAATGGCTCAGGTCGACCTCGACGAGCGCCACCACCACAACCAGCCGCTGGAGCAGCTGGGCCCCATGTCCTACGCGGTGCTGCAGGTGATCCTCGAGCGCCTGCGCCGCGAGGGTCGTCTGCTGGACGACCACGCCCCGCCGCTGCAGACCGCCGACGGCAGCCTCGTGCGGGTCGAGCTGGTAGAGCGCCCACCTCTCGCGTCTCTGCGAGCGTCTGCATAGTGGCCCTTCGCTGCGTATACACCGACCTCGACGGCACACTGCTCGGAAAGGGTGCGTCGCTGTTTCGCGACGGAGAGGGCGAGTTCACCCTCTTACCCGCGCGGGCGCTCGAGGCCTGCCATCGCGCGGGAGTCGAGGTGGTCCTGAAGTCCGGGCGCCGGCGCGCGCAGGTGATGGAGGACGCGCGGTTGATGGGCCAGAGCTCGTACATATTCGAGGTGGGCTCGGGACTGGTCATCGACGGCGAGACAACCTGGCTGACCGGGGCCTTCCTGCCGAGCGAGGGCCGCACGGTGCACCAGCTCATCGCGGAGACCGGCGCGCCCGAGATGCTTCTTCGCGACTACGCCGGGCGCTTGGAGCACCACTCTCCGTGGCACCTCGACCGCGAGGTCTCGCACCTCTTTCGCGGGTCGGTCGAGGTGGGCGAGGTCAACGCCCGGCTGGAGGGCCTGCGCCTGGTGGACAACGGTGAGATCGGTGCGGGCACCCACGCCTACCACCTGGTTCCCGCAGAGTCCTCCAAGGCAGCGGCGGTCGAGCGCCACATGCGGGCGCGGGCCTACCCACCCGAGCATTGCATCGCCGTCGGAGACTCGCGCGAGGACCTGGAGGTGGCCCGCTGTGTGGGCGAGTTCTTCCTCGTCGCGAACGCCGATCCGTCGCTGCACGGCGAGGCCACCGTCACCGAGGGCTCGCACGGCGACGGCTTCTACGAAGCGGTGGTCGGCTCGCTCATGGGCCGTTGACCACCGTCCTCAGAGGTCATGGGCGAGGCCCGCACCGGCTCGCTCCAGCTCCTTCGCGCTGCCCGCCTCGGTCACGCTGGCCAGGTCGAGCAGGCGGTGGTCGAACAGCGAGAGGCCGTCCTCGCCGCACACCACGTGGCAGGCCACTCCGCGCTGCCGGCAGCGGGTGGCCACCTCGCCGACCAC
>JACCZR010000264.1 GCA_013695855.1 Thermoleophilaceae bacterium | reverse complement strand
GGCCAGCGCCCGCGCGAGCATCGCCACGGCCGCGCCGAGGAGGATCGAGGCCGCGAGCCCAACCAGCGGCAGGTAGCCGTGGCCTGACCCGACAGCGTCCCCCGCGGGCCCGCCGGCGACCGCGTAGCGCAGCTCGTGAAGGGCGAGCGCGGCGGTGAGGACCAGGGCGGCCACGCGCAGGAGGGGCGCCGAGCGCATCGCGGACGAGTATGGCAACGCACGCTTCATTCACAGCCAGGCCACAGCACCGTCACACGAAAGCAACAGGACTCCCTGCAAAACGGCGGAAACTGCTGAGGCGATGAGGGTGACTTCCCAGGACGGGCGGCGCCCGGCGGTGGAGCTGCACTTCCACCTGCTGCACGCCGTCGACGACGGACCGAGCACGATGGCCGAGAGCTTGGAGCTGGCCCAACTCGCCGTCGAGCAGGGCACCGGGACGGTCGTGGCCACGCCGCACGTTCGTCCGGACTTCGTGGACGACGTCTGGGAGCTGCCCGGCCGCGTGGCCGAGCTGCGAGCGGCCCTAGCCGCCGAAGGCGTGCCCCTGACCGTCCTGTGCGGCGGCGAGATGGGCCACACGATGGTGGGGCGGCTCGGACAGCCCGAGCTCGAGCTGCTCGCCCAGGGCCCCGTCGGCGCTCGCTGGCTGCTGGTCGAGGCCCCGTTCGAGGCCATCGGCGAGGACTTTCACGCGGCCACCGCCGAGCTGCGCGACCGCGGCTTCGGCGTGTTGATAGCCCACCCTGAGCGAAGCGCCGACGCCGCAGTGGACGGCGCGACCGGCCTGCGGCGCGAGTTGGCCGCCGGGTCGCTCGCTCAGGTCAACGCGCTGTCGCTGACCGGCCAGCACGGCTTCGAGGCCCGGAGGGCCGGGCTGCTCCTGGCCGAGCAGGGCCTGGCGGCGGTGGTGGCCTCCGACGCCCACGGCCCCACCCGGCCCCCGGCGCTCCTCGCTGCCGAATGCAAGCTGGCAGCGAGCCCCGCGGGGCCCGACATCGCCAAGCGCCTCGCCTACTCCGGGCCGCGCCAGCTCCTGGCGCGCGGGATGGTCGAGCGCGTGCCCGTTACGGCTTAGAGCGGTACGCGCTCGGGCGAGGGTGCGACGAGCGGCGGCGCGTCCGGCGCCTGCGGGCCGCCCTCGGCTTCGAAGCGATAGCCCACCCCGAAGTGGGTGTGTATGTACGACCACTGCGGCGAGACCGCCTCGAGCTTCTGGCGCACCTTTCGCACGAAGACGTCCACCGAACGGTCGCCATGGGCCATCGCGTAGCCCCAGACTGCCTGGTAGATCTCCTCGCGCTGCAAAACCCGGCCTCGTGCCTCGGCCAGCAGCTGCAACACCTCGAACTCGCGCCGGGTCAGCTCCGCGCTGCGGCCCAAGGCAAAGGCCTGAAACTGGTCCGCGCGCACCTCCAGGTCTCCGGCGGCGAGCGGGCCGGACTGGAAGGGCGGCGCGGAGCGCTTGCGGCGGCGCACGACCGCCTCGACCCGGGCCAGCACCTCCTCGGGATGAGCGGGCTTGGTCACCCAGTCGTCGGCGCCCGCGCGCAGTCCCCGCACCCGCTGGCCCACGCTGGAGCGGCCGGTGCAGACCACCAGGCCCATGGTGGGCACGGCCGCGGTCAGCCGCTCGAGGTAGTCCCAGGCGCCGGGGCCGAGCAGCGCGAGATCCACCACGAGGGCGTTGACGCGCATGGCCACGAACTCCTCGACCCGCGGCGGGGACTCGAGCCGCCGGTACTGGCAGCCCAGCCCCTCGGCTCGGTTGACGAGCACGCGTACGAAGCCCGAGTCGGAGTCGAGGATCGCGATGCGGAGGTTTCCCTGGTCGGACGCGTTCACGGGCCTCGCCGCGACCAGTGTAGGCCCAGACGACCCCAGAACCCAGGTTTTACAGGTTGTTCACAGGCGAAAAACACGCATGTAACGGAAGAACGGCCCCACCTTGGCATCTTGGCCGCGGTGGAGGCAGGGACGAGAAAGCTGCAGGAAGGAGGTGAACGCGTCCTGCGAGCGGGGCCTGTCGAGGTCTGGCCCGAGCGTTTCGTGGCCGAGGCCCAGGGAAGCCGGCTGGCCCTCACCGTCCGGGAGCTCTCGCTCCTCACAGCCCTCGTGGAGCGCCAGGGGCGGATCGTCTCGCGCGAGGAGCTCTACCGGGTGGTATGGGACGAGCCGTTTCGCAAGTCCGACCGCTCCGTGGACGTCTACGTGGCCAAGCTGCGGCACAAGCTCGCCGAGGCCGTGCCCGAGCTGACGCTGATCCACACGCACTTCGGCTTCGGCTATCGGCTCGAGCGCGAAGACTGAGTTCTTCACGTCTTTTTTACAGGTTCGCGACACCTCGATAACAGACTGGCGCGTACCCGCTGACAGCCTCGCGGCCACATACGTGAACGAACAAGGAGCAGATCTATGACCAGGTGGCTCACTATCGCCATCTGCGCCCTCTTCTCCCTCGGTGCCGCCGCGTGCGGCGAAGAGGAGAAGAAGGGTGGCGGAGGAAGCGGCGGCGGAGACCTCAAGGGCACCATCGCCATCGACGGATCCAGCACGGTGCAGCCCTTCGCCCAGGCCGCGCTGGAGCTCTTCCAGGAGGAGAACCCGGACGTCCGCGTCACCGTGGGCGGCGCGGGCACCGGTGACGGCTTCGAGAAGTTCTGCCGCGGCGAGCTCGACATCGCGGACGCCTCGCGGGCGATCGAGGACGAGGAGACGGACGCCTGCAAGAAGGCGGGCGTCGCCCCTGCGGAGCTGCAAGTCGCCAACGACGGCATCGCCGTCGTCTCCAACAAGGGCCTCCCGGTCAAGTGCATGAAGACCGAGCAGCTCAAGGAGCTGTTCGCCCCGAAGTCCAAGGTCAAGAGCTACTCCGAGCTGGGCTCGGGGCTGCCCAGCAAGCCGGTCTCGCTGTTCAGCCCGGGTGAGGAGTCGGGAACCTTTGACTTCTTCACCGAGACTGTGCTGGAGACCGACAAGGAGCAGCGCCAGGAGAAGGTCCAGACCTCACCTGACGACAACGTCCTCGTGACGGGTGTCTCCGGTGAGAGCAACGCGCTGGGCTACTTCGGGTTCTCCTTCTACGAGCAGAACAAGGACAAGCTCGGTCTGGTGGAGGTGGATGGCGGCAGCGGCTGCGTCGCCCCCTCGACCGCGACGATCCAGGACGGCAGCTACAAGCCGCTGTCCCGGCCGCTGTTCATGTACCCGAGCGCGAAGTCGATCAAGAAGCCGCAGGTCAAGGCGTTCCTGGACTTCGTAGTCAAGAACCAGGACAAGATCTCGACGGCAGCCAAGATCGTGCCGATGACCTCCGAGCAGGCGACGAAGTCACAGCAGGCCCTGACCACGGCCGAGCAGGGCTAAGGCAGGCAAGCCAGCGAGATGGAAGCCACCTCGGCAGGAGCGACGGGAGCCCCTCGTCCGGATCTCTACCGGACGAGGACCCGTCGCTCCACCGGGGAGGCGGCCATCCGGTACGCGCTCCTCGCGGCAGCGCTGGTCTCGGTCCTGACGACCACGGGAATCGTCTTTTCGCTGCTCGAGGAGACGGTTGTCTTCTTCGGCGACGTGGGCGTGGGCGAGTTCCTGTCCGGGACGAAGTGGACGCCGCTGGCCGGCGGGGAGTCGCAGTCCTTTGGGGTGGTGCCGCTTGTGTTCGACACCCTCTACCTCACCGGCATCGGCCTGCTGGTGGCGATCCCCTTCGGGATCGGGTCCGCCATCTACCTCTCCGAGTACGCCAGCCCCCGGGTGCGCCGGATCCTCAAGCCGGTCCTCGAGGTGCTCTCGGGCGTGCCGACGATCGTCTTCGGCTACTTCGCCTTGACCTTCGTCACGCCGGAGATCCTCAAGGGGCTTGGGCTCGAAGTGGGCTCGTTCAACGCGTTGTCCGCGGGCCTGGTGCTCGGCGTGCTGGTGCTGCCGACGATCGCCACGGTCGCCGACGACGCCCTGACCGCGGTGCCGGGCTCGCTGCGCGAAGGCGCCTTCGGCCTCGGGGCCTCGCGCATGCAGGTGTCGGTCCGGGTGGTGCTGCCCGCGGCGCTCTCGGGCGTGGTGGCGGCTCTGGTGCTCGGCGCGTCGCGGGCCGTCGGCGAGACGGTGATCATCCTCGTGGCCGGTGGCCAGAAGGCCGACCTGACGCTCGATCCCACAGTGGCCATGCAGAACATGGCGGCGTTCATCGCCGCCGCCTCGCGAGCAGACATCCCCACGTCCGGGCCCGAGTACGGCGCGATCTTCGCGGTGGGCACGACCCTCTTCGTGATGACGCTCGTGCTGAACGCCATCTCCATCCGCTTCGTGCGCAAGTACCGCCAGGTCTACGAGTGAGCGCGGTTCCCGAGGCGGGCCTCTCCCGCAAGGTCGTCGAGCGCGCCTCCAGCGGCCAGCGCACCAAGGACCTCATGTTCCGCCTGGCGCTGCTGTTCAGCGTGAGCGTCGGCTTCGTGGTGCTCGCCGCGCTGGTCCTCGACGTGATGATCGACGGCGCCTCGCGCGTGTCGCTCGACTTCATCACGAGCTTCCCGTCACGCATCTCGCCCGAGAGCACCGGCGTGAAGTCGGCGCTGATCGGGACGATCTACCTCATGGTGCTGTGCGCGGTCTTCATCGTGCCCGTGGGGGTGGCCACCGCCGTCTATCTCGAGGAGTACGCCAACCGCGACAGCCGCCTCAGCCGTCTGATCGAGGTGAACATCCAAAACCTCGCCGCCGTGCCCTCGGTGGTCTACGGCATTCTCGGCCTGGCCTTCATCGTGCGCGGCCCGCTCGGGCTCGGGCCGGTGCTGCTGGCCGGCGCGCTCACGTTGGGACTGCTGGTGCTGCCGGTGGTGATCATCGTCTCGCGCGAGGCGATCCGGGCGGTGCCGTCTTCGATCCGCGAGGGCTCCCTGGCCCTGGGCGCCACCCAGTGGCAGACGATCTGGAAGCAGGTGCTGCCCGGCGCCCTGCCCGGCATCGCAACCGGCGTGATCCTCGCGCTCTCGCGCGCCATCGGGGAGACGGCGCCGCTCCTGGTGATCGGCGCCGCCACCTTCGCCCGCTTCAACCCCGAAGGGATCACGGACCGCTTCACGGCGATGCCGCTCGCGATCTTCGAGTTCATCAGCGACGCCGACACCGAGTTCAGAGCGGCAGGCGCGGCGGCGATCATCGTCCTCCTGGCCTTGCTCGTGGTGATGAACGCCGGGGCGATCTTCCTGCGCAACCGGTACGAGCGGAAGTGGTGATCTACAGTGGCTGAGCGAGTGACCCAGGAGCCCGACAGGCAGGAGCGCGAGGCCCAGGCGGCCACGAGCGCAGTTCCCTCGGCCGGCAGCGACGGCCAGCCGGTCGCCCTCCAGACCGAGGCCCACGGCCAGAAGCCGGCCGCCGGCACTCGCGAGGCGATTTACGACCTCGACGATGTCGGCGTGACGTACGGCTCGGTGCCCGCGGTACGGGAGGTCACCTTCCCGATCTACCAGCACGAGATCACCGCGCTCATCGGCCCATCGGGATGCGGCAAGAGCACACTCATCCGCTGTCTGAACCGGATGAACGACCTCATTCCCGCCGCGTCAGTCACCGGCAAGGTCAGCTACCACGGGCAGAACCTCTACGACGACGAGATCGATCCGGTGCAGGTGCGAAAGCACATCGGAATGGTCTTCCAGAAGCCCAACCCCTTCCCGAAGACGATCTACGACAACATCGCCTTCGGCCCCCGCGTCCTGGGCATGGACGGGAACATGGACGAGATCGTCGAGAGCGCGCTGCGCCGGGGAGCCCTGTGGGACGAGGTCAAGGACCGGCTCAAGACCAACGCCTTCGGCATGTCGGGCGGCCAGCAGCAGCGGCTGTGCATCGCCCGCGCGCTGGCCACCTCACCCGACGTGATCCTCATGGACGAGCCCTGCTCGGCGCTCGATCCCATCTCCACCGGGCGCATCGAGGACCTGATGCTCGAGCTGAAGGAGAACTACTCGATCGTCATCGTCACCCACAACATGCAACAGGCCGCACGGGTCTCGGACCGCACGGCGTTCTTCATCGTCGACCTCAAGGGCGAGGAGTCCCACCGGATCGGCCACCTGGTCGAGCTCTCGCCGACCGAGAAGATCTTCACGAACCCCGACGACCAGCGCACAGAGGACTACGTCACCGGGAAGTTCGGCTGATGCCCGCCGACGGCCGCCCCTCGTTCCAGCAGGAGCTCGCGGCGCTCGAGGAGGCGGCGCTGGGCGCCCTCGACATGGTCGTCGGCCAGATCGAGCGCACGCTCGAAGCGCTTGAGCACCAGGACGTCGAGCTCGCGTCGTTCGTG
>JACCZR010000242.1 GCA_013695855.1 Thermoleophilaceae bacterium | reverse complement strand
GCCGACGGACGCTCGGCTTCGGTGGAGACCGCCGCCTGGTGGGCCGCCGGGTCCGAGCCCGACGTCTCCCGCGGCGGTGCGCTGCGGCAGGCCGGCCGCCGGGGGTTGCTGCGCGCGCTGCGCCCCTACAGCGCGGTGCAGGACGTGGTGAACGGCTCGCTCGTCGACGCCGCCCGGGAGAGCGAGGCGCGCCTGCGCGGCCTGGAGGTGGCCCATGCGGAAGCGCTGACCGAGGTTCGACGGTTGTCCGCGGTGGTTGAACGCCTTGCCGACCGCGAGGGCTCAGCCGATGGCCTCGGGGCTCTGACCTGCTCCGCCGGTGGCGATCCCGGTGAGCTCGCCCGCGGCGTGGCAGAGGCAGAGCACCACCACGAGCGGCAGGCTGAGCCGGGCGCGAATGGGAAGGTCGCGCCGCCGGACAGAGCGAAGGGTGTGGCGGGCTAGGGAGACCGGCCGGTTGAGGTAGCTGCGCAGGCGCGTGCGGCGAGAGCTCCACGGGGACCCGGCGTGGGCCATGCCGGTGGTCGAGCGCCCGTTGTGGAAGTGGCCGGCCATGGTGCCCGCCACGCCGAGTGACTGCACGTGGGTCAACGCCACGCGGTCGTCGAGCTCCATCAAGCCCGCCGCGGCGAGCGCCGGGTTGAGCTCGAACTCTGCCGAGCCTCCCTCGAGGCGCCGGCCCTCGATGACCGACCGCTTGTAGGAGACGTTGGGAGGAGGCGGGATCCGGTGGCGCTCGGTTCGGTCGATCGGAGCCATGAAGGGCGAAAAGGTCATGAGGAAGTTGGCCCAGTCCATGAACCGCCCGGTCGAGCCGTTCTCGATGGCTCCGGCGATCGCCGCCGCTTCGGGACGGCGCCGGTGAGCCTCGATGATCTCGGCGCACCAGCCGCCGTCCACCAGGCAGTGGTCCTCGGTCACCGCGAGCAGGTCGCCACGGGCGGCGTCGACCCCACGCACGCGCAGGGCGAAGACCGACTCGCCGAACGCCCGCACGAGCTTCACCCGGCGATACGGCGAGGCCTCGTCGGAGGGCAGGCCCTCGCCGCTGCCATCCACGACGATCAGCTCGGCCCCGGTCTCGGCCACCTGGTCGAGCAGCGCGTCGAGGCAGTCCTTCAGCCCTGGCCAGGGGTCCTTGGTCGGCACGACGACGGAAAGCGGAGGGATCGACATTCGCGCGAGTGTAATCCCGTCAGATCGAGCCGAACCCCTCCGGCAGCGCCTCGATCACGTCGCCGGCCACCACGTGGTCGGCGCCGTGGCGGCGGGCTGCGGCCTGGCCGGCCCGCACGTGGGCCAGGCAGCCCAGCGAAGCGGCCTCGAGCGGATCCAGGCCCTTGGCCAGGAGCGCGCCGATGACGCCCGACAGCACGTCGCCCGTTCCTGCGGTGGCCAGCGCCGGGCTGCCGCCGGGGCTCACCGCAACGGGACCGTCGGGTGCGACCACCAGCGTGTCGTCGCCCTTCAGGAGAACCACGGCCCTGCTGCGACGGGCCGCCTCGCGCGCGCAGTGCAGGCGGTGGGCGCTCACCTCTTCGGTGTCGAGGTCCATGAGCCGGCCGAGCTCGGCCTCGTGGGGCGTCAGGACTGTGGGCGCTCGGCGCTCGCGCAGCGACTCCAGGGCACCGGCGTGGGCGTTCAGCCCGTCGGCATCGATCAGCAACGGCGTCTCGACGCGCCGCGCCACCTCGCGAGCGAACTCGGTCGCGCCCTCGCCGCGGCCGATGCCCGGTCCGAGCACCACCGCGCCGGCGCGCTCGGCCATCGCCTCCACCTCCTCGACCCCCGCCGGGCAGTGGCCGCCTTCCTCGTCGGGCAGGCCGCGGCTCATCGCCTCGAGCAGGCGCAGGTCGATCACCGGCTGAGCGGGGCCGGGCACGGCCACCTGGACGTAGCCTGCCCCCGCCCGCTGAGCGCTCAGGGCGGCCATGGTGGGCGCGCCGGTCAGGCCCTCGGAGCCGCCCACCACCACAACCACGCCCGAAGCGAACTTGCTGCCCTCCCGCCCGCGACGGGGGTAGAGGTCGAGCACGCGCTCTGTGATCAGGCCCGCGCCCTCACCGGACGGCGCACCGCGCGGGATCCCGATCTCGATCACCTCGACCTCGCCGGCGTGCACGGCGCCCGGGTTCACCCGCAGGCCGAGCTTGGCCCCGTGGAAGGTGGCGGTGGCGGTGGCGCGAACGGCCTCGCCCTCGATCTCCCCCGAGGAGGCGTTGACCCCGGATGGCACGTCGCAGGCGATCACCGGCGCGTCCTGCCTGTTGATCGCCTCGATGGCCCCGGCGATCGGCTCGCGCGGCGAGCCCTCGAAGCCGGTGCCGAGCATCGCGTCGAGCACCGCGCCCGAGCCCTCGAGGGCCTCGGCGCTGAACTGGCGGGGCTGTTCGCCGGGTAGGCGCTCGAGGTTGGCCTCCGAATCGGCTTCCGACTCGCTCAGGTCAGCCACCGCGAGAATGTCCACCTCACGGCCTTGCTCGCGCAGTAGGCGGGCCACGACCAGCCCGTCTCCGCCGTTGTTGCCCTTGCCCACCACCACGCGGAGCGGGCCGGCGGCCGCACGGGCGGCCACCAGCCGCGCGAGGCCCACGCCGGCACGCTCCATCAGGTCGAGCGAAGGCACGCCGCGCTCTTCGATTGCGAAGGCGTCGGCCGCCCGCATCTCCTCGGCCTCAAAGAGGGGGTCGAGCCAGTCCGGCAGGCTCACAGAGCCACGGCGACGGCGCCGGCGGTGGTCTCGGTGTGGGTGAGCGAGATCCGGGGCTGCACGCCCAGCTCCGCTGCGCGCCGGGCGGCGCCGCCGCTCAGGCGCACCTCGGGCGCCGTGGAGGTGGCGAGCACCTCGACGTCGGCGAAGCTCCAGACCTCCAGCCCCAACGCCTTGGCCACCGCTTCCTTGGCGCAGAAGCGAGCGGCGAGATGCTGGCCGGGACGCGCCCGCCCGTCCGCGTAGGCCAGCTCGGCATCGGTGAACAGGCGCCGGGCCAGCCGCGGGCGGCGCTCGAGCGCACGCTCGAGCCGGGCAATGTCGAGAAGGTCGAGGCCTACGCCTGCCAAGGGGGGCTCCACCCCCTACATCTCGTCTTCGACGAGAACCAGAGGGGCTCCGCCCCCCTACATCTCGTCTTCGACGAGAACACCCCCCGGTTACTCGACGGTGACCGTCTTGGCGAGGTTCCGCGGCTGGTCGATGTTCAGCCCGCGGGCTCGCGCCACGTAGTAGGAGAGCAGCTGGAGCGGCACGATGGCCAGCAGCGGCTGGAGCAGCCAGTCGGTGCGAGGCACGTACACGACCTCCTCGGCGTTCTCGGCCACCTGGTGAGCGCCCTCGGTGGCCACGGCAATGACATGGGCGCCGCGGGCCTGCACCTCGGCCATGTTGGAGAGCATCTTGTCCAGCATCGGGAGATCGGTGGCCACGCACACCACGGGCGTGCGGTCGTCGAGCAGTGCGATGGGGCCGTGCTTCATCTCCCCCGCCGCGTAGGCGTCGCTCGGTACGTAGGAGATCTCCTTCATCTTCAGCGCGCCCTCGAGCGCGATCGGCAGCCCGATGTGGCGGCCCAGGTAGAAGAAGAAGCCGGCGTCGCGGAAGCGCTCACCAATCTCGGCCAGGTGCTCGGTCTGGGTCTCGAGGATGTGCTGGACGTGTTGAGGCATCGCCCGCAGGTCGGAGCCCAGCCCGGCCATCACTTCGGGGGGGAGGCTGCCTTGCACTTCCGCGAGCTTGAGGCCCAGCAGGTACATGGCGGCCGTCTGGGCGACGAAGGTCTTGGTGGCCGCCACGCCGATCTCCAGGCCCGCGCGGGTGAACAGCACGCCGTCGGAGTCGCGCGTGGCCTGGCTGCCCATGACGTTGGTGATGGCGATGACCTTGGCCCCCGATGAGCGCGCCAGACGCATCGCCGCGAGCGTGTCCGCGGTCTCCCCGGACTGGGTGATCCCCACCACGAGGTCGTTCGTCTTGAACAGCGGCTTGCGGTAGCGAAACTCCGAGGCGATGTCGACTCCCACCGGCACGCCCGACCACTCCTCGATCGCGTAGCGGGCCACCACGCCCGCGTGGTAAGAGGTGCCGCAGGCCACCACCAGCACGCGCCGGAAGCTCCGCAGCTCCTCGTCGGAGATGCCGAGGTCGTCGAGGTCCAGCGTGCCATCGGGGCGCAGGCGGTCCCCCACCGTCTCGGCGATGGCATCCGGCTGCTCGTGGATCTCCTTGAGCATGAAGGTCTCGTAGCCGCCCTTCTCGGCGGTCGCCTCGTCCCAGTCGACTTCCGTGACCTCGCGCTCGACCTCCTTCCCGGCGGCGTCGAAGAAGCGCACCTCGTCAGGGGTCATGGTCACGATCTCGTCGTCCTCGACGAACTGGACCTGGCGGGTCTCGGCCATGAAGGCGGGGATCGCCGAGCTGAAGAAGTTCTCGCCCTCGCCGCGGCCGACGACCAGCGGACACTCCTTGCGGGCGCCCACGAGCAGGTCGGGCTCGTCGGCGCTCACCGCAACGAAGGAATAGTGCCCCCGCAGCTCGAGGCAGGCCCGGCGCACGGCCCCGAATAGATCACCCTCGAGATGAGACGCGATCAGGTGGGCCACCACCTCGGTGTCGGTCTCCGAGGTGAACACCGCGCCCTCGGACTCCAGCCGGCGTCGCAGCTCGGCCCAGTTCTCGATGATGCCGTTCATGACGATGTGCACCCGGCCGGAGGCGTCGTCGTGGGGGTGGGCGTTCTCCTGGGTGACCCGCCCGTGAGTGGCCCAGCGAGTGTGGGCTACGCCGGCGCACGACTCGGCGTCCAGGGTGGCCAGCGAGCCGCCGTTTCGCTCGTCGCGCGCAGCCACCGCCTCTTGGAGGTAGGAGAGCTTGCCGACGGCGTGCACGGAGTCGATGCGACCGTCGCCCACCAGCGAGAGCCCGGCCGAGTCATAGCCGCGGTACTCGAGCTTGCCGAGCCCGGCGAGCAGGAGCTCGCGACAAGGACGCGACCCGGTGTATCCAACGATTCCGCACATTTATTGAGCCGATCAGCCTAGCTCGGCTCGGACGAGCTCCACCAGGCGATTCGCCACCTCCTCGCACTCCTCCTCCCCCGGCGCCTCGACCATCACCCGCACCAGCGGCTCGGTGCCCGAGGGGCGCACCAGGACCCGTCCCCGGCCCTCGAGCGCCGCGTTCTCGCGCTCCACCGCTTCCCATACCGGGGTGGCGTCCTGCACGGAGTCGCGGTCGGCGACGGTCACGTTGACCAGCGTCTGGGGCAGCTTGGCCATCGCTCCCCTATCGGCGAGATCCCCCTCGCCCGTGAGCGCCTCGAGGGTGAGCAGCGCGGAGGCCACACCATCGCCGGAGGGCACGAAGCCGGTCTCGATTATGTGCCCGGACTGCTCGCCGCCGAGGGCCCAGCCGCGCTCGAGCAGCTCGGCCAGGACGTGGCGGTCGCCCACCGGAGTCGTGGCCACCTCGATGCCCGCCTGGGCCATCGCCTGGTGGAAGCCGTAGTTGGTCATCACCGTCACCGCCACGCCGTCGCCCGGCAGGCGCTGATGGGCCCGCAGGTGAAGCGCGGCGAGGGCCAGCAGCTCGTCGCCGTCTACCACCGTCCCCTCGCGGTCCACCGCCAGCACCCGGTCGCCGTCGCCGTCGAAGGCGAAGCCGAGATCGAACCCGCCGTCGGCCACCTGCGGGGCAAGGGCCTCGACGTGTGTGGAGCCGCAGCCGTCGTTGATGTTGCGCCCGTCGGGCTCGGCGCCCACGGTCTCCGTCACGGCCCCCAGGCGGCGGAAGATCTCGGGCGCCACGCGGTAGGTGGCGCCGTGGGCGCAGTCGAGCAGCACCCGGCGACCGGATAGGTCGAGGCCGCTGAAGCGAAGCTCGAGCTCGCGCAGGTAGTCGCCCGTGGCGCCTTGGAGCTTTCGCAGGCGGCCGATCGGACCTCTTGACGCCTGAACGCCGGCGGCCACGTGCGCCTCGATGCGCCGCTCGGCCTCGTCGGGCAGCTTGGTGGCGCCCGGGCCGAAGAACTTGATGCCGTTGTCGCGGTAGGGGTTGTGCGACGCCGAGACCACCGCGGCCAAGTCGAAGCCGTAGCGGCGCAGCAGCAGGGCAGCCCCGGGCGTCGGCAGGACGCCGCCCAAGAGCGCGTGGCCGCCGCCCGCCGCGATGCCGGCGGCCAGCGAGGCCTCCAGCATCTCCCCTGACTCGCGCGTGTCGCGGACGATCAGCACCTGCGGCGCCTCGGCCTCGGACACGGCGGCGGCAGCGCGGCCGAGGGACACCGCAAGCTCGGCCGTCAGAAGCTCGCCGGCCACTCCGCGCACCCCGTCGGTGCCGAAGAGGCGGGGCGAGCGCCGCCTGGGGCCCGCCTCCACGAAGTGGTTCAGCGCTTGGAGAACTGCGGGCGCTTGCGGGCCTTCTTGAGCCCCGCCTTCTTGCGTTCCTTGACCCGCGGGTCGCGGGTGAGGAAGCCGCGCTTCTTGAGCTCCACGCGCAGGTTGGGATCGGCCTCGACCAGGGCACGGGCGATGCCGTGGCGCAGCGCCCCCGCCTGGGCGGACACGCCGCCGCCGTGAATGCGCGCGGCCACGTCCATGCGTGAGCCGTAGCCGGCCGTCTCGAGCGGCTGGCGGGCCATGCGCTGGAGCTTCACGCGCGGGAAGACGTCGTCGAGTGAGCGCCCGTTGACGCGGTAGGTGCCGTCGCCCGGCTTGAGGATGACCCGGGCGATGGCGTGCTTGCGCTTGCCCGTCGCCTGGTAGCGGGCGTCCTTGGCGAAGTCGAGCGGCTCGCGCACCAGCGGCTGATCGGCATCGTCCTCGGACCCGTCGCGCTGTGCCAGCGCGCCCTCCTCGGCCTCGAACTCCTTGCTCGCCAGCTCCTGCTCGGTCTCGCTCCCGGCGCCCACTTCGTCGAGGACGAGGTCTGGCTCGAGGTGCGCGCCAGGGATGACCTCATCCTTGCGCTGGCGCTCAGAGGGCGCGGGGCGCGCGAAAGCGGCCTCCTCGACGGCCTCGGGCTCGGCCGCCGACTCGGGGTCGTCGGCCACGGCTGCCTCCACCGGCTCCTCGGGGGCGGGAGCCGGTTCATCCGGCGCGGCCGGAGGCTCGGGCTCCTCGGCCTCGGGGCTGGGCTCCTCGGTGGCTTCGGGCTCGGGAGGCACGGCCTCGGGGGCGGGCTCCTCACTGGCTTCGGCCTCGGGAGGCACGGCCTCGGGGGCGGGCTCCTCGGTGGCTTCGGCCTCGGGAGCCTCCGGCTCCTCGGAGGCGGGCTCCTCGGACTCGGGCTCGGGGGCCTCGGGCTCGACGGCCTCGGGGTCGGGCGGCGCCACGCCGTCGGGCGTGGGCTCGCCTTCGTCGGGCGTCTCGCCGGGGTCGCGAGGGTCTTCGATCATGAGCCGGCCTCCCGGCGCTCGCGGGTCTGTATCTCGAAGGCCTCCGGCTTCTGCGCGGCGTGGGGATGGTCGGGCCCCGCGTAGACCTTCAGCTTGCGCAACTGCGCGCGGCCAAGGCGGCTACGGGGCAACATGCCCTTCACAGCCTTGCGGATGACCTCCTCGGGCCTGCGGTCGAGCATCTCGTTCAGCGTCCGGCTGCGCAGACCGCCCGGGTAGCCCGAGTGGTGGTAGTAGCGCTTCTCCTCACGCTTCTTGCCGGTCACCGCGATCTTCTCGGCGTTGATGACGATTACGAAGTCACCCACGTCGCAGTGCGGGGTGTACTGGGGCTTGCGCTTGCCTCGCAAAGTGCCGGCCACCTGGGTGGCCAGGCGGCCGAGCGTCTGGCCGCTGGCGTCGACGACGAGCCAGTTGCGCTCGCGGTTTGCTGGGGTTGCGACGAAGGTCTTCATCCGGGATGCGGGCAGGGGAACCGGCCCGCGCGGCAAAAAAGCAGTCCATAGAGGTAGCAGATGCCCCCTTGAGCGGGCGGTGCTGGGCCAGCCGGCGCCAGGCCTGTGCTCCGTCGACGACCGAACCGAGCGGGCGGTGCTCGGCCGGCCAACGTCCGGCCTGTGCTCCGTCGCCACCTCCGTCGACCACACCCGGTGCTACGCTGCCGCGCCAGTCGAACAGTCTGCCGAATCCTTCTTCGTCGCCAAGGCGCCGGAGGGGAACGGGGGAACCGTACGAGGGCCGTATGAACGGCTCGCGTGGGGGCGAATCGGCCGGGTCCGTTGGATCTTTCGGCCGTAGCGGCGCCAGGGGCGTCGCGAGCCCGTCAGCTAACCCCGTAGGCCGGGACACGGAGACGGTTACAGCAGTGGACGAACGGGCTCGCATCTCATCGCGAATAGCTGTTGCGCGCGTATCGCCGCGAAAGCGGCTAGCGCGGGCGCTCGGCCTGACCCTGCTCGGGGCCACGCTGCTCCTCGGCTCCCTCCTGGCCGCCACGGCCGGCGCCCAGACCCCGCAGGGCGACGGCGGCGTCTCCCCCATGGCCCCCGGTGGCACCACCTACACCCCTCCGCCCATAGTGCTCAAGGTCAGATGCGTGAAAGGCTGCGCCTCGCGCAAGCGCCTGCAGGGCGGCTCCACCGCGCGCATCGAGGGCCGCAACCTCGCAGGCGTGCGCAAGGTGACCTTCCACGGCTCGGCCGGCCGCCGCGATGACCGTCGCGTGGCCGTCAAGCCGGGAACCTCAACCCGGCGGCTGCGCGTCCGGGTGCCCCACCAGGCGCTCACCGGCCCGGTGTCGGTAAGCATCTCGCGCACCGTCACGTCACAGCGGACGAAGGCGATCAAGGTCCTGCCGGCCCCCGAGCCCGAGCCCAACCCGGTGCTCACGCCGGTGCCCGGCCCACGCCAGCCCGGATCCCCACGGCTCGAGACCGCCACGAGCCGCACCAAGCTCTACTTCGCGGGCCGCGGCGTGCGCTTCTCCTACCGGGTGGCCCACCCCAGCGCGGTCAACGTGACCGTCGACCTCCTGCGCCCCGACGGCTCGGTCGCCTACACGTGGTACCCGGGCGCCGTCCAGCCCGGCCAGACCCTGAGCGTGCTGTGGCGCGGGACCCTCCAGGGCGCTCCCGCCCCGCCAGGCCGCTACTCGTTCCGGCTGAACGCCGCCTCGGCGAGCGGGGCCAGGGCGCGCAGCTCGGCCTCCCCGAGCTCCGGCCGCGACGCCTTCGACCTGCTGCCCCATATCTTCCCCATCCGCGGCCGTCACAACTATGGCCAGAGCGGCGCCCGCTTCGGCGCGGGGCGCGGCGGTCGCTCACACCAGGGTCACGACGTGTTCGCCAGGTGCGGCACCCGTCTGGTGGCGGCGCGCGGTGGCCGGGTGAAGGCCAAGGCCTACCACGCGGCGGCGGGCAACTACCTGGTCATCACCGGCTCGCTGGCGGGCCAGGACTATGTGTACATGCACATGACCGAGCCCAGCGCTTTCGACCGCGGCGACAGGGTGCTCACGGGCCAGCGCATCGGCACCGTCGGCGATACCGGCAGGGCCAGCGGTTGCCACCTGCACCTCGAGCTGTGGAGCGGGCCGGGCTGGTACAGCGGCGGCTCTCCCTTCGATCCCCTTCCCTCGTTGAAGGACTGGGACTCCTACTCGTAGGCCACTTGCGCCGACCGGTCGAGCCGGTCTAGGGTCGTCACCTATGCAACGTGTCTCCTCGGCCAACGAGGAGGCGATCGACGCCTGGAACGGCGTGCTCTTCGACCGCTTCCTCCAGTACCGCGACATCCTCGTGACGGGGTTGGGTGCGCATAGCGACCGAGCCCTGCAGGAGGTCCCGCCGCGCTCGGGTGACCGCGTGCTGGACATCGGCTGCGGCTTCGGGGACACCACCCAGCAGCTGGCCGGGCTCGTGGGCGACGAGGGAGCGGCGCTCGGCGTTGACGCCGCCCCGCGCTTCATCGAGCTGGCCCGCGCCGAGGCCGAGCAGGCGGGCGTCGGCAATGTGCGCTTCGAGGTGGCCGACGTCGAGATCACCGAGCTGGAGCGGGGCTTCGACTACGCCTTCGGCCGCATGGGAACCATGTTCTTCGCCAACCCGGTTGCCGCCCACCGCAACGTCCGCCGAGCACTCGAGCCGGGGGGGCGCCTGTGCACGGTGGTGTGGCGACGCAAGCTCGACAACGAGTGGCTCTACCGCGCCGAGCAGGTCGTCGAGGAGTTCGTCACCGAGCCCGAGGAGAGCGACGAGCCGACCTGCGGCCCGGGGCCCTTCGCTCTGGCCGACGCAGACACCACGAGCCAGATCCTTCTCAGCGCGGGCTTCACCGACGTCGCTCTCCGGCGCTGCGACCTGCCCATCCGAATCGGGCGAGACCTCGACCAGGCCGTCGAGCTGGTCATGGCCCTCGGGCCGGCAGGCGAGGTCATCCGCCTCGCCGGAGAGGAGGCCGAGCGGATCCGGCCCGAGATCGAGGCGGCGGTCCGCGGGGTGCTCTGCGAGTTCGAGGGCCCCGACGGTGTTGTCTCCACAGCGTCGAGCTGGATCGTCACGGCCACGGCCGCCGCGTAGGCTGGCCTCCGCGTGGGGTCGGGGGCTGACTTCAAGGCCTTCGAGGCCGAGGGCTGGTCGGCCCGGGCGGACAGCTACGACCGCCTCATGGGCCGGGTGACCGACCGCGTCGCAGGCGCCCTGCTGGACGCCGCCTCCGTCGGGCCCGGCGACCGGGTGCTCGACGTGGCCACCGGCACCGGCGCGGTGGCCGCGGCCGCCGTGGCCCGAGACGCCGAGGTGACGGGGGTGGACATCTCCGAGGAGATGCTGGACGTGGCCCGCGAGCGGGTGCCCTCGGGGCGCTTCCTGGTGGCCGACGCCGAGGAGCTCCTGCTCGACGAGCAGCCCTTCGATGCCGTGGTGGCCGGTTTCCTGATCAACCACCTGCCCGACCCCGAGCGGGCTGTGGCCGCCTGGGGGCGCGCCTTGAGGCCAGGCGGACGCCTGTCGCTCTCCCTGTGGAACCCACCCGAGGCGAACCGCTTTTTCGGCTTGATCGGGGACGCCTTGGACGAAGCCGAGCCTGGCGAGGATTCGGTGCCGCCGGGCCCTGACCCCTACCGCTTCGCCGATGCCGGCGAGCTGGCTGCCCTCTTCGCCGGCGCGAGCCTGAGCGAGCCACAGGTCACCCGGCTGGACTTCGACCAGCCGGTCGAGGACGTCGAGGATCTCTGGCGCGGCCTGCTGGGCGGCAGCGTTCGCTCAGCGGCGCGCGTGAAGGCTCTGCCAGAGGCCGAGCGCCGGCGCGTGCGCCGCAGACTTGAGCGATTTGCTGCGCGCTACCGCAAAGGCAACCATCTGGCGGTGCCTGTCTCAGTGAGGCTGGGGAGCGCAGCGCGGGGCTGAGGCCCAGCCGATCTGGGTGATCTGACGCTGCCACTGAGGGGTCGCACGGATGACAGAGGTGTCGCTGGGGCCGGCTGGGCGAGCGTGCCGTTCTACTCCTTGGGCTGCCAGGCCGGCTGGCGACCGTTGCGGACCACGCTCTTCTTGCGGCCCGTGCCGTCGGGCTTCATCACGTCGATGCGCCTACGGCGCACGGCGAAGGCGATCCGCTTCCCGTCGGGAGCCCACACCGGGTCCCCTTCGCTCGTCTTGTTATTGGTGAGGCGGCGCAGGCTCTTGCCGTCTGGGCTCACGGTGTAGACCTCGCCGTCGCGCGAAAACACGATTCGCGAGGCCCCCGGCGACCAGTCGGGGCTGAAGTCCGCGGCCTTCGACTTGGTGACCCGGACCTGATCGCCGCCATCGCCCTTCATCGTCCAGATGTGGCCGTCTCGCACGAAGGCGATCCGGCCGTTCGATCCCCATGAGGGCTGGGACCCGTTTGCTGCCAGTACAGCCGGCGAGGCGCCGGTCAATGTTGTGCTCACGATGCGGGGTGGTTTGGCCTGGTTGGATTCGCTGCTTTCGAAGGCGACTCTCGTGCCACCGGGAGAAAAGCTGGGCGCCTCTTCGTCGAAACCGTCCTTGCACTTGGTGACCTGACTCGACGCTCCGCCCCCGCTAGGCGCGATCACGATCGCAGTCTCATCGCCGAAGCAGTCAGCGGCCGTCCAATCCACCGCGAACGCCAGCGACTGGCCCGAAGGGGAGAAGGACGGCTGGCGTCCGAAGCCGACCACCTTCTTGCCCCCCGAGCCGTTCGATTCCGCGGTGGCGATGTTCGGAAAGTCGCAGTCATCGAAGTCGGCGGCGCGCGCTCCCAGCGCGCAGCCCTTCGGGCTGGCTTGGAATCCGAGCAGCCCGTTGCCCTTTCCGTAGGTCGCGGAGCCGGTCGACGCGAACGTCAGGCCGAGCCCGGCGAGGGCCACGACGCAGGCCAGAGTTGAGGCAGTCCGATGCCGCCCTGCTCTGACCTTCATGAGATCCTCCTCGGGGCTGGCTCGAGCCCGCGACCAAGGGGGGTACGGTTCCTAACCCGGTCGGCGGGCCAAAGTCTCTATCAGCCGATCGACCGCGAGAAGCCCCGCGAGTCCTCGAGGGGACGGTAGATCTCCTTGAAGTCGATGGCGTAGTTGAACTCCTCGTGCTCGTCGTCGCGCGCGCCCTTGATGTCGAGGTTCTGCACG